>JBMTHB010000157.1:0-4036 GCA_049435845.1 Candidatus Nanopelagicales bacterium
GGGACGAACCATCCGCTGGGCAGTATCGAGCCCAGCCGGCCTCCCGCCGCTGCAGTTCACCGCCGCAGCGCGGGCAGTGACGATGGGCGCGCGACCAGTTGTCTAGCGCGACAGCGCTCACCATGAGCCCGGCATCGGTCGCGCTGAGTGAGGCGCCGCTCAGCCGCAGATCCGACCAGTAGGTCCCCTCCCCTTCAGGAGCTGCACCCGAATCATCATGATGAACGCAGAAGTAGATCTGCTCAGCTTCGTCGACGCCCAGCAAGGTCACGGGTGCATCGATACCGTCCACGGCATCGAGTACCAGTGCTCCGTTAGCGAGCAAGGCTGCGCCGTCGTGGATATGGACGAAGCGTGTTCCGGATAGCGTTCGGGCCTGGCTTACCCACGCCTCGTCCGATCGTCGAGGTGCTGCGCGCTCGATGGTTGCGCGGGCCAGCACCAGGTCATCGAGCAACCACCACTGAGGGTCCGACATTCGCACGCTATCTCCCGAAGTAACGACGGGGCGAGCCTAAGGTGTTGGCGTGAGCGTGTTCATCCGGCAGTTGACGGGTATTCGCTTCGTCGCCGCCTTCTGGGTATTGGCCTATCACCTGCAAGGACCGTTCAACGTGCTGGGACTGTTGTCCATTCCGGTGCTTGCCGATGTGATGCGCGTCGGTCGACTCGGCGTGGACCTGTTCTTCGCGCTATCCGGATTCATCCTCACGCACACCTATCTGACCCGCATGGGTCGGTCGATCCATGTCAAGCAGACCCTGAAGTTCTGGTGGCTTCGCCTGGCACGCATCTATCCCGTGCATCTGGTGATGCTGGTCGTCGCCGGTATCGCGGTCTTCGCCGAGGCACAGGTACGCGGGGAATCCGTGGAGCGCAGCTGGTGGAATCCCACGGACTTCATCAAGAACCTGCTGCTGATCCAGGAGTGGGGACCCGATCCCCAGCGCGGCTGGAACTTCGTCGCCTGGTCCCTGTCCATGGAATGGCTCGCCTACCTGGTGTTTCCGATCCTGGTGCTGATCTTGTGGCGCATGCACAAGCGGGTACCGACATCGGTGCTCGTCATCGCGTGGATCGCGGTCCTGGCTCCGTTGATCGGGTACGGCCTGGGAACCAGCGATCCGTACTACACCGATAACTGGGGCTCGACCTACCGGATCGCCAGCGAATTCACCGCGGGTGCCATCACCTATCTGATCATCGTGAGGTGGGTTGATGCCGGACCGCGCGTGGAGCGCGGAGCCTTGTGGCTCTCGTCTCTGCTGCCGCTCGCGGTAGTGGCCGGATGCGTCGTGCTCGCGCACTTGCCGGCGGCGCAACCACCCGCCAACGCGCTCAATCCGGACGCCGAACCGCTGCCGCCGTACTTCCATCTGACCCTCGTGCCGCTATTGGTCGCCTGGATCGGTGCACTGGCACTTGCGCGTGGTGGCATGGCGCGGGCTTTGTCCACCCGCACCCTGGTGCTCGGCGGCTTCATCTCCTACTCCCTGTACATGACGCATCTGGTGTGGATGGGCCTGTGGCGCGCGGGCATGGAGGCAGCAGGCATCGACGGTGGGTGGCTGTACGCGATCGGGGTAGTCGGCTTGATCGGTGGCTCGTTCGTGATCGCGTGGTTGATGTGGAAGATCGTGGAGGAACCGGCACGAGAGTGGATGAGACGCTTGGTGGGTACGCGACCGGTTCCCACCGAGGAAGCCGGCGAAGCGATCGTCGAAGCCACCGAGACCACGCCTGCCGAGCGCGCCCAGCCGATCGAGCCCGTACCGATCGAGCCTGTACCGATCGAGCCTGTAACGATCGAATCCGCCGCCGTGGAAGACGAGCGTCATTAGCCCATATCCAGAAGGGCTTGCACTTCAGCGTCGGTATCGGGCCGGATCTCCTCACCGGTAGCGACCAGATAGAACGCGGCGTCGACCTGGGTCCACGGCACTCCCGCGATGTGCGACCACGCCAGTCGATACACGGCGAGTTGGCGCGGATCGATACTCGCGGTACCTCCGGTCTTCCAGTCGACGACCTCGTAGCGACCATCGATGAGGAAGACGGCATCCATGCGACCGTTGATGACGCGACCATCGATCACCAGAGAGAAAGGACGCTCCACGGCCACCGGTCGCATACCTGCATAAGAGGATCGCAGGAACGTCGCCTTCAATTCCTCCAACCGCTCGTCGGTGCTGATGTCCGCATCGACCGCTCCGGGCAGGTCCTCGATCCCCCACAAGGATTGTTGACCGAAGACCGTCTCCACCCAGGCATGCCAGGCGACTCCTCGACTCGCGGCTGCAGAGGGTTGGCGGGGCATCGGCCGAGCCACGTCGAGCGCCAACTGGTCCGGGTCCTTGAGTGCACGTAGGAATGCAGTCGCCCCGACGTGCGATCCGAGGGTGACAACCCGTTCATCCGTGTGGCTCTCGGATTCCTCGAGGAGTGCGGTGAACGCTTCCTGCCATCGTGCGATGCGCTGCTCCGATGCCTCGTCAGCGGCTCCGACCTCGAGAGGCAGGGCGGGTTCGTAGGTGGATCCGGACTGGACGGCAGCCCTCACCGCATTCGCAGCGCGCAGCACGGCTTCCCGCTCGGTCGGCGCAACCTCCTGGGGCCAGGGGGTTCGACTCGAGGTGACCGCCGGGTTCCTCGTTCCTTCGGCAGGTGCCGGCGCCCATGCCACAACCGTGCAGCGATCAGGATCGGATTCCTCGACCGCTTGCTTGATCTGCAGCAGGAAGCGGTGCGGGCCACGTGGTTTCTCGCCGCCGGACGCCCACCAGTGACCGGTGACCGTCAAGGCTCGCTCCGCCCTCGTCAGTCCCACGTAGGCGAGACGTTCGTGATCGCGATCCACCAGACGCGAGGTCGCCTCCTTGTAGCGCTCGTGCTGCTGATTCAAGGACTCGTCGGTAGATCGCGGGAACACCGCGAGGTCGGGGGCGGCGTCGTTGCGCAGCGGCCACGGCACGATGCTGGCTCCGGTGGTCCAGCGCCCTCGCGATCGACCACCGGGAAAGGCTCCCTCCGAGACGAACGGCATGAAGACGCTGCCGAACTCCAGCCCGTTCGCGGCGTAGACCGTCATGAGTTGTACCGCGCCATCCATCACCGGACGCGTGTGGGAGATGACGACGTCGAATCGCTCGGCATCACGCAATCGTGCGATGAATCCACCCAGGCCGATCCGACCCTCCGCGTCGGCCATCGTGGAGGCGAGCAGCAGGAGATCGTCGAGCGCCGCCGATGAGCCACCGGTCGGATCATGGATGGCCGCCTCGACCTCGACGCCCAGCAGGTCGATGCCACGTGCGAGGACTTCCACGACCGGTGCACCTGCGGAGGAGCGGACGTCGTTGATGATCGCGGTCAGTTCCGCAAAGGACTGCAGCGCTTGGATCGAGTAGCGCGTGCGATCACCCGGATCGGCCATCGCCTCGGCCAGGGACACCACGTCCACTGGATCGCTACCGGCTACCGCTTCGTCGAGAGCTTGTTCCACCGTGTCGGACTGCACCCGCCCACGGCCGCCTGCGAGTTCCCGAGCCCGGGTCCCCAGAGCCGCGAGATCGCGGGCACCAACCCGCCAGCGAGCGCCGGTCAGCAGGCGCCCCAGCGAGGGGTTGGCGGTGGGTTCGTGCACTACTTCCATCAGCGCGCGGACGGCGGCTACGGCCGGATCGGCCAGCAACGCCGCCGCCCCCGTGACGTGCGTCGGCACCCCGAGGCGCTGCAGTGCGCGATCCACACGTCGAATATCGGCACCCGTGGTGCACAGCACGGCGACGCTGTCCGATGATCCGGTTGCACGCCGGGCACTCGCCGAATCGTGCGCTTCCTTCACGGCGTGAGCCACGTACGCCACTTCGTCATGGATGGTCTCGAATAGCCCCACGCGAACGGTGGCGGGCTCGGCCGAACCAGCTGCCACGAGCGGTTCGGTGCCTCGGTGCTCCTCCCGCAGCCGGACAGCGACCTGATTCGCGACGTGCAGTACCGCCGGACCGGATCGCCGATTCTCCGCCAACGCATAACG
>JBMTHB010000158.1:0-4033 GCA_049435845.1 Candidatus Nanopelagicales bacterium
CAACTACGGCGATGGAGCGGCCAAGCTGACAACCGAGGCGGCTCGATACACGGCACTGTGGATGACCTACGAAGACACCATCAGAGTCGCGTTCCACAAGACGCGCGAGCGTCGGATTCGCCGAGTGGGCGATGAGGCCAGCTTCTCCGATGGCCAGGTGTTGAAAGTGCACGAGTTTCTGCATCCACAGATCGAGGAGATCACCGACACCCTGCCCACTGCTCTGGGGCGATGGATGCTGCGCTCGAAGTTGATGAACACCATCGTCTACAAGGTGACCAACAAGGGCATCAAGGGGCAGACCACTTCTCTATTCGGATTCACGATCTTGTACGTGCTCGCCCGACTGCGGCCATTGCGCCGCCGCTCGCTGCGGTTCGGCCTGGAGCAGAAGCGGATAGATGATTGGTTGAAGATCGTGCGGGAGTACGCGCCACACAACTATGAACTCGCTTACCAGATCGTCGAGTGCCAGCAGGTGGTCAAGGGATACGGCGAGACCCACACGAACGGTATGCGGAACTTCACTGCGCTCATGGACGCCGTTCCGCGGATCGCGGACGATCCGCGGGCTGCCGAACGGCTAGCGAACCTCCGCAAGGCCGCCTTGGCCGACGAGAAGGGCCAGGCACTCCGCGCGGCGTTAGCCAGTGCGTCTATGCAGTAATCATTCGTTGGTGGGCGGTACGCCCGGTAGGGGCGCTTTCGTCCGGAACGGCCATACGATTTCGCGGCCACCCGTCAGCCCACTGGGTCGCAAGATCAGCATGAGTATCAAGATCAGGCCCAAAATGATGGGACGCGCTCCCTGCGGCAACGAGACGATGAAGGAACCGATCTCCACACCGCTTTGCAGACGAACCAGAACCAGGTCGATGAGACTGAACACCAAAGCACCGATTACGGCGCCGCTGAGCGACAACATGCCGCCGAGTACGAGCATGGCCAAGGTGATGAAGGTCAGTTCGATGCCGAACAGGTTCGCTTGAACCACTCGATTGGTGAGCGCGAAGAGCCCACCTGCCACTCCGGCGACAACCCCGGAGAGAGCGAAAGCGATGGTCCGCTGCGTCACGATGTTGATGCCCGAGGCAGCCGCCGCAATGCCATCCTCACGGGCAGCACGTAGGAGTCGGGCCGGGCGCGTGCGCTGGTACAGCCACACGACCACAATCGCGCCCATCGCGAACAACATGGTGGTCTGTAAATCCAAGATCTCCGGGATACCGACCATGGACTGTCCGCTCCGCGGACCGATGCTGGACCAGTACGTCAGCACCTGGCCAACGACCAGCAGCAGTGCGAACGTGGCGATGCCCGCCTGAAGCCCGTTGAGTCGCATGAGCACCGGACCGACGAGCAGGGCCAAGAGTCCACCGACTAGGCCGCCGATGAATATCGCGACGAACCACGGAGCTTGGACGTCGAAGAGGAAGGGGAACATGTCAGAGAGGAGATTTCTCTTCAACGTGGGTTCGATGGTCAACAAGCCCACCGTCCAGGCGCCCAAGGCGACGAAGGCCACATGGCCGAAGCTGAGGACGCCGGATGAGCCGATGAACATGTACAAGGCGACGACGATCACCAGATTGACCAACGCGTACTGCATCTGGACTTGGACGCTGTTGCCGAGGAAGCTGTTGAACAAGGTCACGATGTAGACCAGCAAAAGCAGGCTGACCAGCGACCACAGGGGCGCCAGTCGCCAACGGAGGTTGCGCTCGGTCATGTGCGCACCGTCCCGCCGCGAACCAGGAGTCCCGAGGGCCTGATGATCAAGACGATGATGACCAGCAAGAAGACGTAGGCGTCCTTGAAGTTGCTCATGTCCGAGGGGAGCCAGCTCGCCAGCATCGACGTGGCGAATCCGACTAGGAAGCCACCGGCCAGCGCGCCGTAGATCTTGTCGATTCCACCGATGACGGCACCGATCAGGGCGAGGACAACGATCGGAACTCCGAAGGTCGGTCCGACAGCTCCGGTTTTGACGGTGCTGACAAAGGCAACTGCGGCGGCTAGCACACCGCTCAGCACGAAACTCAGTCCGATGACCCGGCTGGCGGGGATACCCACGAGTCGGGCGGTGCGGAAGTCCGCCGCTGCGGCTTGCAATTGCAGACCCCAGATCGACTTGTTGAGGAACTGGATCAACGCGAACAAGAGCAGTGCAGCGATGACGATGGTGGCGACGGAGAGTAACTGAACGCGAATGCCACCGACGTTGATCGATTGCGCTAGCTCAGGCGCCACGGGTGCTGTTCGAACGTTGTTGGTGAACAGCAATTCGTACACACGCTGGAGCAAGAAACTCAGGGCGAAACTTGCCACCAGCAAGGTGGCGGGTGTGGCCGTGCGCATGCGCGAGAACACACCCACTTCCATGAGCAACGACAAGATGACGCCGATCAAAATGGCGATGGGGATCGCGACGTACCAGCCCAATTGCCACGTGAAGATGATCGAGTAGGCCGACGCGGTGATGATCTCGCCTTGGGCAAAGTTCGCCAACCGGATCACACCGAAGACCAGCCCGATTGCAAGGGCTGCAAGGCCGAGGGTTGCACCTTGTGAGATGGCGTCTACGAGTGACTGGATGAGTTGGTTCATCCGAAGTACGCCTTCGTGAGTTTGTCCACATTGTCAGCGTCCTGCGGGTGCAGCGTGAGCGTTATCTCTCCGTCGTGCAGCACGTAGGTCTTCTCGCAGAACGCAACCGTGTACTCGGCGCGCTGTTCTACCACCAAGACCGCTTTGCCGGCCTCGCGGATAGCAGCCAGCGCATCGAAGACCGAATCGACCGCGGTCGGGGACAATCCCAGACTGGGCTCATCGAGCATCAGGATGTCGGGGTCTGCCATGAGTGCTCGACCGATAGCCAACTGCTGCTGTTGTCCACCGGATAGCAGGCCGGCCTGACGATCGGCGAACTCGGCCAGGATGGGGAACAACTCCAGTACGTGGGCCAAGGTTTCGTCGTAGCCGTCCTTCGAGCGCCGCCCTACCCCACCAAGGCGCAGGTTGTCGCGAACGCTCAGCGCGCCGAACACGTGGCGGCCTTCGGGAACCAAACTAACGCCGCGTCGGACGACCTGTTCGGGCGGTAGTGCTCCGATGTCGGTGCCATTCACTTCGACCAAACCGGTGCGCGGCACCGCACCCATGATGCCCAGCAGCGTGGAGGACTTTCCCGCCCCGTAGGCTCCGATGAGTCCAATCGCGTGACCTGCAGGTACATCGATGCTGATCCCACGAACCGCCGGGACACCGCAGTAGGTGACGGCGAGGTCGCGGACATTCAAGCCGATCTCATCGGTGGGCACGACCGCTCCTTCCCAAGTACGCTTCGGCCAATTCGTCGCTGGCGCGCACTTCGTCGGGCGTACCCTCCAGAAGCGTCTTGCCTTCGACCAGCACGTGGATGCGGTCGCACACGTTCAAGATGAGACGGACATTGTGATCGATGAGCAGCACACCCAACCCGCGATCGCGCAGGTGACGGATGTTGTCGGCGAACTCTCCGATCTCGCCTTCGTTTAGCCCGGCGGCCGGTTCGTCGAGCAATACGTAACGTGGCTCGGTGGCCAGTGCCCGAGCTACACCGACGCGGCGCTCCACGCCGTGGGGCAGCGAGCCAGCCGGATTGTCGGCTCGAGCGGTCAGATGGAACTCGCCGAGCAACTCGTCAGCCAGTTCGACGGCTTGTTTGCGTGACTTTCCCGAGCCCATGGCGGTTACTTCGATGTTCTCGCGGACGGTCAGTCCACCGAACAAGTGCCCATGCTGGAACGTACGAGCGAGTCCGTCTCGAGCACGGACGTAGGACTTGAATCGAGTTACGTCCTCACCGTCGAGAGTGACAGTGCCCGAATCCGGCAGGTCGTAGCCACTGATGATATTGACCAGGGTCGACTTGCCGGCACCGTTCGGGCCGATCAAGCCGAAGACCTCCCCCGGCACCACTTGCAGGCTGACTCCCGAGAGCGCCTGAACGCCGGCGAAGGAACGGGTCACCCCGGTCACGCGAAGTTCGCGC
>JBMTHB010000159.1:0-4028 GCA_049435845.1 Candidatus Nanopelagicales bacterium
TCACCGCCTCCTGATCGAAGACGCGGAACCCGGCAGCAGTTGGCGCGCGGCTGGGAATCGGGCATTCGTGAGCACAGCGTCGACTGGCACATGTTGCAGAAGGTGTGGGTCGCCGACCTCGACCCGAGCCGAAGGGCGGCCATCAGTTGAACTTGCGCATCGGGCTGGTCTGCCCCTACGCGTGGGATGTCCCCGGGGGCGTGCGATCTCATATCTCGGATCTGGCGCTCACCTTGCGCTCGCGTGGACACCACGTGGATGTGCTGGCCCCCGCCGAGGAGGACGAGGACCTGCCCGAGTGGGTCACCGACGGTGGTCGCCCGGTTGCCGTGCCGTACAACGGTTCCGTTGCCCGCCTGAGTTTCGGCGTGAAGGCGACCCGTCGCGTGCGCGCATGGATCCGCGACGGCGACTTCGACATCGTGCACATCCACGAGCCGCTGGCGCCGAGCCTGTCGCTCCTCACCTGCTGGGCGGCACGTGGACCACTCGTCGCCACGTGGCACTCATCGCACGACCGATCGCGCGTGCTAACTGCCGGCTACTACATCGCGCAGACGGCGATGGAGAAGCTGCGGGGCAGTATCGCCGTGAGCGAGGAGGCTAAGCGCACCCTCGTGGGTCACGTAGGAGGCGACGCCGTCCTCATTCCCAATGGCGTGCGCGTCAAGGACTTCGCTCCCGACATCCACGACCGTGACCGGCGTCGTGAACTGCTATTCCTCGGTCGGATCGAGGAACCCCGCAAAGGGTTGTCGGTGTTGGTAGACGCATTGCCCGCGATCCTCGAGCACGCTCCTGTCCTCACTGTCCTCGTCGCCGGCCCGGGAGACATAGCCGACGTCCGCAAGGACATCCCCCACGAGGTCGACGCAGCGCTGACGTTCGTCGGCACCGTGAGTGATCAACGCAAACAGGAACTTCTTCGTCAGGTGCAGGTGTATGTAGCACCGCATACCGGCGGCGAATCCTTCGGCATCGTGCTTGTCGAAGCGATGGCAGCCGGCGCCTGCGTTGTGGCCTCCGATATCCCGGCCTTCCGTCAGGTACTGGAATCCGGCAAGGCGGGCAGGCTCTTCTCCGTCAAGGATCCTGCATCGCTCGCCGAGGCCGTGCTATCGGTCCTAGGCGATGACGCGTCCCGCCGAGCGCTCGTCGACCGCGGACACCATCGCGCTGACCACTACGACTGGGACACCGTCGTCGACGATGTCCTCGAGGTCTATGACAGCGTTCGCGTAGCGGGGGAGAAGGTCACCGAGGATCTGCGCGGCCAAGCGCTGGGCAAGTTCGCGGTCCGTCCGTCGTTCATCCGCAATAGGTCGACAGGACGCAAGGGTGACGCCAAGGGTGACGTCACGGAAGACGTCACGGAAGACAGGGAGGAGTCATGAGTTGGTGGTGGCTGATCCTCGTCCTGGTGCTCCTGGGCCTGTTCGGCCTGTACCTCTCCATGACCGCGGGCAGACTCGATGCGCTGCACAAGCGCATTGATACCGCCGAACTCTCCCTCGATGCCCACCTGCTCAGGCGATCATCGGTCGCCTTGGAATTGGCGACCAGCGGACTGCTCGATCCCGCGGGCGCGATCGTCGTGGCCGAGGCCGCACACGCGGCTCGACGCGCAGCCGACGGTGACGACCATGATCCCGAGCACATGCGAAGGCGCGCAGAAGCCGAGTCGGCCCTGAGCCAGGCCCTCCATGCGACCTTCGATGAGGAGGAGGTCGAGGAAGTACTCCACTCACCTAGCGGAACAGAACTCATCGAGGAACTCGCCGCCTCCGCAAGGCGGGTGCAACTTTCCCGGCGTTTCCTCAACGACGCCGTACGGGCGTGTACCCAGCTACGCCAGCAGCGCATTGTCCGCACTTTCCGCCTGGCTGGCCACACGCCTTGGCCGCAGGCGGTGGACCTCGACGATTCGGTTCCCGAGGTCCTCGTCGACATCTAGGGCTGGAATCCGGCCTTTCGTCGAGACGACTCCGCGGATGCGGCTCCACGCGCTGGTCCTACCATTAACCCCTATCCGTTTCTCCGGTGGAGTGTGAGGTCTAGGTGAACGAGCAGGTGGGTACCGACCGCGTCAAGCGCGGCATGGCGGAAATGCTCAAGGGTGGCGTGATCATGGACGTGGTCGACGCCGATCAGGCCAAGATCGCCGAGGACTCAGGTGCTGTCGCGGTCATGGCCCTGGAGCGGGTGCCGGCCGATATCCGCGCCCAAGGCGGCGTCGCTCGCATGTCCGACCCGGAGATGATCACCGGGATCATGGAGGCAGTGTCGATTCCCGTCATGGCCAAGGCCCGCATCGGCCACTTCGGAGAGGCGCAGGTGCTGCAGTCGTTGGGTGTCGATTACATCGACGAGTCCGAAGTCCTGACCCCGGCCGATTACGCCAACCACATCGACAAGAAGAACTTCACCGTGCCATTCGTGTGTGGAGCGACGAACCTAGGCGAGGCGCTGCGGCGCATCACCGAAGGTGCCGCCATGGTCCGATCCAAGGGTGAGGCCGGAACCGGCGACGTCTCCAATGCCGTTACGCACATGCGCAAGATCCTGGGCGAAATCCGCCGGTTGCGATCGATGGCCGAAGACGAACTCTTCGTAGCCGCCAAGGAACTGCAAGCGCCGTACGAGCTCGTCGCCGAAGTTGCTCGCGAAGGCAAACTCCCGGTCGTCCTGTTCACCGCTGGCGGCATTGCAACCCCTGCAGATGCGGCGATGATGATGCAACTCGGCGCGGACGGAGTGTTCGTAGGTTCGGGCATCTTCAAGAGCGGTGATCCCAAGAAGCGTGCCGAAGCGATCGTCGCCGCCACCCGGCACTTCGACAAGCCGGAGATCGTCGCGGAAGCCTCCCGTGGCCTCGGTGAGGCGATGGTCGGCATCAACGTGGCCGACCTTCCCGTCCACCACCGCTTGGAAGACCGCGGCTGGTGAGCGGCGCCCCGTTCATCGGGGTGCTCGCGCTGCAAGGGGACGTGCGTGAGCACGTCGATGCTCTGACCCGGGTGGGAGCTCGCTCCGGTGCGATCCGCTCGCTCGACGAACTCCCAGCATGCGACAGACTTGTTATTCCCGGTGGCGAGTCCACCACCATGTCGCGCCTGGCGCTGAACGATGGCTGGTTCGAGCCGCTGCGGTCGCTGCGAGACGACGGCCTGCCGATGTACGGCTCATGCGCGGGAATGATCATGCTCGCCGACCAGGTTCTGGACGCGCGACCGGATCAAGAGACCGTCGGCGGATTGAACGTCGTGGTTCGGCGTAATGCCTTCGGCAGACAGGTCGACTCCTTCGAGATGGACATCGACATGCCCGCCCTGGGAGGTGAGCCGTTCCACGCGGTGTTCATCCGAGCGCCATGGGTGGAGAGCGTGGGTGAAGACGTCCGGGTGCTCGCGGAAATCTCATCCGGGGATCGCGCGGGTACCATCGTGGCGGTTCGACAGGGCCCGAGACTGGCCACCAGTTTCCACCCGGAGTTGACGCACGACGATCGGGTGCACCGGTACTTCATGGCGATGGTCGAAGGAAAGGCGTAGAGATCATGAGTGGGCATTCCAAATGGGCGACCACGAAGCACAAGAAGGCGGTCATCGATGCCAAGCGGGGCAAACTCTTCGCCAAGCTGATCAAGAACATCGAAGTCGCTGCCCGACAAGGCGGCGGTGACCCTGCAGGTAACCCGACGCTCTACGACGCGATCCAGAAGGCACGCAAATCGTCGGTTCCGCTGGACAACATCGAGCGTGCGGTCAAGCGCGGATCCGGTGCCGAGGCCGGCGGTTCGGACTGGCAGACGATCATGTACGAGGGATACGGACCCAACGGCGTAGCTGTGCTCGTCGAGTGCCTCACCGACAATCGGAACCGAGCAGCGGGCGAGGTTCGCGTCGCGATGACCCGCAACGGCGGTTCCATGGCGGATCCAGGTTCGGTGGCCTACATGTTCAACCGCAAGGGCGTGATCATCGTTCCGAAGACGGATGGGCTGACCGAGGACGAACTCCTGATGGCGG
>JBMTHB010000160.1:0-4012 GCA_049435845.1 Candidatus Nanopelagicales bacterium
GCCGCATCGCCGACGACGATCGTTCGATCGATGGCGTAAGCACGGGCATCGACGGACATCGCGATCGACCATGCCAACTTCTGCCGAACCAGTGCGGGGGCGGCTCCCAGATAGCGATCGAGTGAGATGGTGATCTCCGACGTCTCGACGATGTGCGGCAGGTGCTCCTCCACCTGTGTCGGAGTCATCCCCAGCAACCCACCTACGAGGTAGATGTTCTGGCGGATGGAATATGTGCGCTCGAATGATCGTGCTACCTCGATCATCGGCACGATCGCCTCTCTCCTGCGGATCTCACCCGCATCGGGGCGCAATGTCCCGGACACCAGTCGCAATAGCGTTTGTCGTCCGGGCCCGTTCGAACCCATGACAGCTACGGCCTCCCCCGGCTCGACGCGGAACGAGACATCGAGGAGGACGTCTACTTCCTCTCGACGCGCCTCTCCGGCGATACGGCGCAGACGTTGGCGTCGACCGCTACCGCGGCGCCGGCGACGACGGGGCATGCGCATGAACACATGCGAGAACTCGACCACTGCGTCGAGCCTCGGATCGATTGGTATACGCGCCACGTCACACCTCCTTCAAGATCCGGTTCTCGAGCCGACGGAACGTCAGCACCCCCGCGACGAAGATGATCAGGCACAGGCCTAGCGAGATTCCGTAGCCGACTGCCGAGATCGCCTCTTCGGGCCACCAACCGATGCGATAGAGGCCCAATACCCCTACTAGCGGATTGAAGGAAGCGATGAATTGCGCGCTGGCCGGGATGTTCGACACCGAATACAAGATGGGTGACAAGTAGAACAGCGCACGCAACACGATGCGCACCAGACGCGCGATGTCAGGAAAGACGATGGAACCGGATGCGATCAGCAGTGCGAGTCCGTACATGAGCAGGAATTGCACGAGAATGCCGATCGGGAACAACACGATCCAAGGCCCTGGAAGGAAGCCGGTCAACACCACGGCCAGTGCGATCACCGGCAGCGAGAATAGGAATTCGATCATCGACACCAGGAGTGCTCTGATCACCCACAATTGTGTTGGCAGTGTGCTGATCCTCAGTTGTGCACCGGTCTTCCGCCAGATTCGAGTCGACGCGGAAATCCCTTTGCTGAACCACCACCACGGCAAAATCGCAACCGACAGGAAGAGCAGGTACGGCTGCAGTCCGAACCCCCGTGCTCCCAAGAGCACCGAGAAGACGAGCCATAGGACGGCCGCCATACCCAGCGGCTCGAGCAAGGTCCACAAGTAGCCGAGACGAAAGCGTGTGTATTTCTTCTGCAAGTCACGAAGGACCAACATACGGAGCACCTGACGGTGCTCCCAGAGTGAACGCACGGCGTTTACGATAGGCCAACTGTGTCCAAGTCCCCGGTTTCCGACTCCTGGCTGCGCCGTCAAGGCAAGCGAGCCGCTCGAAGCCTCGCTCGTCGCATGCGGGATTTGGGGCAGGTCGAACCGGAGGGCTTCGCCCTCGATGACGTGCCGCGGGCCGACGTGGCTCTCTACTTTCCCGATGGACCGCCCAAGCTCTACCAACTCACCCAGTGGTTGCCGGTCTTCGAATCAAATACCGACGTCACGACCTTGGTCATCGTCCGACAGGTCGAGGCATACGACGCTCTCATCGGTCGGACCTCACTTCGCGTGATCTTGGTTCCTCGATACGAGAACCTCATGGCCTTGCTGGACCGAGCCGACTTCCACGCAGTGGTCTACGTCAACAACGGTTGGACGAACTTCCAGGCGCTGTCGTTCCAACGTGCCGTGCACATCCACGTCAATCATGGTGAGAGCGACAAGATCTGCATGGTCAGCAACCAGGCGAAGGCGTACGACAAAGTCTTCGTTGCCGGAGAAGCTGCTGTCCGACGCCATCGGGCGGCACTTGCGTGGTTCGACGAATCGCACCTGGTTCGCGTGGGGAGACCGCAACTCGATCTCGAGGTGCGGGCTGCAGTGCCGCCCTCCGATCGCGTCACGATCACCTACGCGCCCACGTGGGAGGGAGAGGATGAGGCCAACAATTACTCATCCGTAGACCGCTACGGATCTCGGATCATCGATGCCGCGCTGCAGCAATCGAATGTGCGTGTGCTCTACAAGCCCCATCCTCGGATCATCGATTCGGACGACGTCGCTGTCCGTCGTGGTCACGAGGCGATCCTCAAGTCGATGAACGCTGCGATGTCGGTCGATCCGTCCGCGGGTCACGCGGTGCTCCTGGATGTAGACGTACTCGGTGTCATCCCGGTCACGGATCTGCTGATCGCCGATATCTCCTCGGTGACGTTGGATCATCTTTACTTGCGCCCCGACGCACCGATCGTGCTGACCGATCGGCGTAGCAACCGAGCCGCATTGCTCTCGGAGTCCCCGGTTGCGATTGCCTCACACATCGTGGATGAAACGACCATCGGCTCACTCCAGACCGATCTTCGACGAATCATCGAGCATGACGACCACGTCACCGAGCGCACTCAGGTGAGGCTCCTGTACTTCGATGGACTCGAGCCCGGCGCTAGCACTGCCCGTTTCTGGAAGGAACTCAAGCGGGCGATTCACGAGCACGATCAGGCGCTCGCTTCGTTGAGCAGGGTACGCACCATCGTGGAGGAGACGGCATGACGCTGCAGGCGGTGATCCTGGCGGCGGGTATGGGTACCCGGCTCGGTCGGCCCTTCCCCAAGCCACTGACGCCGCTCAGCGACGGGCGCACGATCATGCAACAGCAGATGGACAATCTGACCGAAGCATTCGGGGAAGATGTGCGGGTATCGACGGTGGTCGGCTTCAAGCTCGACTTGATCCTGGAGTCGTTTCCCGACGTCTCCTACGTTTACAACGAGGCGTACGACCAAACCAACACCAACCGAAGCCTGTTGAAGGCCCTTCGTCTGTCATCCGCCGGTGGTGTCCTTTGGATGAACGGCGACGTCGTCTTCGACCCTGCGGTCCTCAAGGCGGTGCGGCCGCACATCGAAGCAGAGCAGAGCTTCATCTGCGTCAACACGGCGGCGGTAGGCGACGAGGAAGTCAAGTACACCGTCGACGAGTACGGTCTCGTGGCGCAGTTGTCCAAGCAGGTCCTCGACGCCCGAGGTGAAGCGGTAGGCATCAACTACGTCGGCGCACAGGACAAGGCGGCACTCATCCAACGGCTCGCCGATTGCGCCGATTCGGACTACTTCGAGCGCGGCATCGAATTGGCGATCGAGCACGACGCGATGCGGGTCCTACCGATCGATATCGGCGAGATGTTCGCCGTCGAGGTCGACTTCGAAGAGGATCTCGACCGGGCGAACGAGCACCTCAGGCGCCTGCGCAACTACCGCAGTACCCGCCCGAACAGTTCTTCCCAATCATCCAAGATCGCGTCCAGCCGGTAGGCCTGCATGGCCGCCCGAGCGCGGGCGCCGGAGTCGATGCGCCACCGATCGTTCGCCATCGCGCGATCGAGGGCCTCTGCCAGGGCACGTGAATCTTCACGTGCGAACAGCTCACCCCAGTCCCCCACCAATTGCCGGACGCCACTGGAACAGTCCGATGCGACCACCGGCACGCCGCACGCCTGCGCCTCGGCGACCACCAACGGCAGCCCCTCCGTACGTGAGGGCAGAACGAGGAGATCCGCTTCCAGGAAGGTGCTGAGTGGGTCCGCGGTGGCCTCGCGCCATTCGACACGCTCGATTCCGGCCAACGATCCCGCCTGGGTGCGCAGCGCCTCGGACTCCGGGCCCTCTCCCACGATCGACAACTGCCAGTCCGGGTGGTCGTCGGCGATCAGGCTCCAGGCATCGAGGAGCAGATCGACTCCCTTCTCGCGGGAGAGTCGGCCCATGTAAAGCAAGGTCCTGTGCTGACGCAGAGTGAGGTCGCTGGTGACATCCGGCCAGAAGGCCAAGGGGTTCGCCATCGATCGGACGTTGTTCATTCCGGCCCCGATGAAAGACTCAGCGTCCTCAGGGGTCAACGCCGTGAACGTCGCCACAGGTGAGAACGA
>JBMTHB010000161.1:0-4007 GCA_049435845.1 Candidatus Nanopelagicales bacterium
GCCATGGCCGCCACGAATCCCGAACCTGATCCTTCCTCTGGTGATCCAGATGATGCACCGGCTGCCAGCCAGGATCTGCGGGCGGAACGGCTGATACTGGAGCGGGCCATCGGTGGGTGGCGCGGCATGATCGACAGTGGGCTCCCGACCGTCATCTTCATCACTGTTTACGTCATCGTGGGCCGCGAGCTGGGTCCTGCGTTGATCGCGGCGGTAGTCGCTGGTGTCACACTCGCCGGATATCGGCTGGTCCGACGTCAGCAGCTCCAGCAGGTGCTCACCGGATTCCTCGGCCTGGCGATCGCCGCTGGTTTCTCCGCGCTAACCGGTCAGGCTGAGAACTTCTTCCTGCCCGGCCTGATCACCAACATCGCCTACGGGACCGCGTTCATCGTCTCGATCCTGATCCGTTGGCCGCTACTGGGTGTTGCGATGGGATATCTCACCGGCGAAGGGACCTCGTGGCGATCCGACAGGGCACTGATGCGGACCTACGCCGCCGCGTCATGGATTTGGGTAGGGGTGTTCTTCGGGCGACTGGTGGTCCAGGGACCGTTGTACCTCGCCGGAGCCGTGGAATTGCTCGGCGTAGCACGGGTGGTGATGGGCTGGCCGTTGTTCCTGGCCGGTGCGTACATCACCTATCGAGTCCTAGCCCCCGTCTACCGAGCCAAGCGCGGCATGTGACCTAGTCGCCGACGGGTGAGCACATCAATGCCTGGAGCTCGGGTTCGCGTTCCGGGGTCGCCACGAACAGCAACTCATCGCCGGGTTCGAGAACGTCATCATCTGACGGCGACTTGACGTTGCTGCCGCGCACCAGGGCGACCGGCGCGGTGTCGGGTGGCCAGTCGATCGATCCGACGGCGTGACCCACCACCGATGAATCCGCCGGCAACGTCATCTCGACCAGTTCCGCAGCACCCTGCCGGAAGGTGAACAACCGTACGAGGTCACCGACGCTCACCGCCTCCTCGACCAACGCCACCAACATGCGTGGCGTGGAGACCGCAACATCGACACCCCAGGATTCATCGAACATCCACTCGTTCTTCGGATGGTTCACACGAGCCACCACTCGGGGCACGCCGAATTCGGTCTTGGCCAGTAAGGCGACGACCAGATTCACTTTGTCGTCTCCGGTCGCCGCGACCACCACCTGGCATTCGGCGAGCCGGGACTGCTCCAGCGCACTTACCTCACAGGCATCCGCGAGCAATGTTTCGGATCCTTGCACCGCACCAGGTCGAGCGAGTTCTGGATCCTTGTCGATGAGCAGGACCTCGTGATTGTTTTCGATGAGTTCACGCGCGATGGCACGACCGACCTTCCCCGCGCCGGCGATGGCTACGCGCATCAGTTCCTCACCGCCCCCTTCTCGGAGATCCGTTCCACTTCATCTCGACGCTCCGGATCGAATAGCAGATGAATGAGATCGCCATCCTGGATGACCGTCTTGTCTTCGGGGAGCAGAGTCGAGCCGTATCGCGTTACGAACGCCACGCGCGCTGAGGTCTGCGTCGCGAGTTCCTGCACTCGGCGACCGATCCACTCTTGGCCAACGTGGACTTCTGCCAGCGCCATCGTCCCGGTCGGATCGACGTACTGGGTGTCTGCGCCCATCGGCAGGAGCGCACGCATGATCTGGGTCGAGGTCCAGGTCACGGTGGCGACCGTCGGTATGCCCAGGCGCTGGTATACCTCGGCGCGCCGCGGGTCGTAGATTCGGGCCACGACGTGTTCGACACCGTAGGTCTCCCGCGCTACCCGCGCGGCGAGGATGTTGGTGTTGTCGCCGCTGCTGACGGCCGCGAATGCATGTGCTCGTTCGATTCCGGCGTTCTCCAGAGTCTGTCGATCGAAACCGACTCCTTTGACGGTCAAGCCTCCGAAGTCGGCCCCGAGCTTGCGGAAAGACTTCGGATCTTGATCCACCACCGCTACCGCATGGCCCTGCCGATCGAGCTCGTCTGCGAGCATCGAACCCACGCGTCCACAGCCGAGAATGACGATATGCACGCCGCAACGCTACACGCGCGGGACACCTATCCTGATGCGGTGTCAGGCCAGGGCGAGCCAGGATCCACACGAGAGCGTCCGTCGTTCAATGGGGTCGAGCTGGCAGTCGGCTCTGTCGTCGAAGTGGACGTCGGCAATGTGGCCCACGGCGGTCATTGCGTAGCGCGGGTGGGCGATGTCGTGGCATTCGTGAGGCACGCACTACCCGGAGAGCGCGTTGTGATCCGCATCACCGACGTACGTCCGCGATTCGTACGCGCAGACACGGTGCAGGTCATCGCTGCCCATCCTGACCGGCGGGCGCCATTGTGCACTGTTTCGGACGCGTGCGGGGGCTGTGACTTCCAGCACGCCACCGAGTCGCTGCAACGCGATCTGAAAAGGCAGGTCATTGCCGAGGCATTGGCGCACCAGGGAGGACTTCCTGAGTCGCGTGTCGCGGAGTTGCTCGTCGATGGGGTGATCGATCTGGGGATGCACACAGGCTGGCGATCGAGGATGCGGTACGCCACGATGGCCGGTCACGCGGGACATTCCCACGTTGCGATGCACCGCTATCGAAGTGATGACCTCGTCGACGTGACGTCTTGCGTGATCGCCGATCCGGTCGGACACCAGGCAGCGATACGAGCCGCCCGCGACGTGAACGCTGGAACGCAGGTGCTGATGGCCACGGGTCTCGATGGGCCGGTGGTCGAGACGTCCGGACGCGCGAGCACCGTGGTGCGCCACGATGTGCGCACCCGAGGTCGAACCGTGGAATTCGACGTTCCTGTGGAGGGTTTCTGGCAGGTGCATCCCAAGCTTGCTCCCGCCGTGATCGATCACCTGATCGACGTAGCCGAACCGCAGCCGGGTGAAGTCTGGTGGGATCTGTATGCAGGTGTCGGTCCGATTGCGGCCGCGTTGGCCGATCGGGTGGGACCGCCGGGGCGCGTCGTGGCCGTGGAGGGCTCAAGAGCTGCTGTCGAAGTTGGCGCCGCCGCACTGCGGGATATGCCCTGGGTGCAGTGGCGTCGGTCCGATGTCCGACGGTGGGTGACCCGTACTCCAACGCCCGAGCCGCGTGTGGACGGTGTCGTCTTGGATCCGCCCCGCACCGGGGCCGGCGCTGCTGTTCTGGAGGCGGTGGTGTCGCGTCGGCCGCGCGTGGTCGCGATCGTGGCGTGCGATCCGATCGCGTTGGCCCGGGACACGGGCCTGCTGGCGCGCTCGGGGTACGTGCTGAGTCGCCTTCGGGTCTGGGACGCGTTTCCCCAGACGCACCACATGGAGGCCTTGGCCGTCTTCCGTCCGGAGGATCAGATATCTTGACGTCAAGATAAAGGCGGAGGCAGCATGGACAGCTTCAAGGCACGCGGCGAACTGCAGGTGCGCTCGACCGATGGTGCGGTACGCACCTACGAGATCTTCCGAATCGCTCAGGTACCCGGGTCATCGGATC
This sequence comes from Candidatus Nanopelagicales bacterium, assembly GCA_049435845.1. Lineage (GTDB taxonomy): Bacteria > Actinomycetota > Actinomycetes > S36-B12 > S36-B12 > S36-B12. The sequence continues at coordinate 3,464 of JBMTHB010000161.1, forward strand.
TGCCGTTCACCCACAAGGTGCTGCTCGAGAACCTGCTGCGTACCGAGGACGGTGCCAATGTCACCGCCGATGCGATCCGCGCCTTGGGAAGTTGGGATGCGTCGGCCCAGCCAGCAACCGAGATCCAATTCACCCCGGCACGGGTAGTGATGCAGGACTTCACCGGAGTCCCGGTCGTGGTCGATCTAGCCACCATGCGCGAGGCCGTGCGTGACCTCGGGGGCGACCCGTCGACGATCGAGCCGCTGGCACCGGCCGAACTGGTGATCGATCATTCCGTCATCGCGGATTTCTTCGGCACCCTCGACGCAGAGCAACGTAACGTCGATTTGGAATACCAAAGGAACAGGGAGCGTTATCAGTTTCTGCGCTGGGGGCAGAGTGCTTTCGACGAGTTCAAGGTCGTACCACCGGGCACCGGCATCGTGCACCAGGTCAATATCGAGGCGCTCGCTCGCGTCATCATGGCGCGCGGCGGCCAGGCGTACCCCGACACCGTGGTCGGTACGGACTCGCACACCACGATGGTGAACGGACTGGGAGT
>JBMTHB010000162.1:0-4006 GCA_049435845.1 Candidatus Nanopelagicales bacterium
TCGAGGACATCCTGCGCTGGCAACTAGCCCTGCTCGACGTAGTCAACCCCGCCGCGTCGTTGATCAAGCCAATTTGGGATACCGAGGTCAACTTCGGTCTGGCTGGACCCGGACCACGACCCAAGACTGCCTGGTCTGATGCCGATGGCGCTGCATTGTTGAATTGCACGTACCAGGATTCGCGGGCCCTGGGTATCGCCGTCACTGCGTGGTACGAGTACACCGCCGCGGATTACAGCCTGCTGGGTGTGCAGATGAATCCGACTACACCGCTGATCAACGCCGCCTGGGCACAACTTCCGCAGACCGTCGGTGTCACGAACTCGTGGATCCCCGACCTGTCGGAGGCCAAGCCGGTGTCGATCACGATCACCGGTGAACGTAAGACTGTGAGCGGCAAGCCGGGAATCCGCATCGAGGGCACGATCACGGGGGTCGGCGATGGAACCACACTCGTTCCCTACATCCGATTTCCTGGTCAAACCCAGTATTCGCAAGCGGCCGCCCGTCCACGTAGCAATGCCGCTGGTGAGTTTTCCTGGGAACGTAAGACCACCAAGAAGATTTATGTCTACGTCGAGATAGAAGGTAGCGACGTCAAATCGAACCGGATCATCATTCCAGCGAAGTAGCGGCAAACGCCTCGGTGTACGCGTTCAGCGCCGGTTGGCCACCGAGGTTAACTGTGAGTCCATCCCACTTCTCGAGGGGCGCAGGCCCGTTGAGGAGTTGAGTTCGGGGTGAGGAGCCGAGGTTGGCTTCTTCTCACGTGCGGACCTTAAACGACGTGTGCGCGCCCGGAGAGATTCGAACTCCCAACCTTTTGATCCGTAGTCAAATGCTCTATCCGTTGAGCTACGGGCGCTTGCGCCCCTGGGTCGAAGCGCAGCGGGAAGTCTAGCCGGGCGCTTCCGGGTGCGGATAGGCCGCCCAACCTGCACACTCGCACTATGGATAGAGCGATTGGCACCCCGGATCCCTCTCGTCGCGCTTTCTTGGTCGGCATGTGCGGAGCTGCTGCGCTGACCGTCGGCGGACTCGGTACGGCCCTGTTGGCCGACGACGCTATAGCCGCCACCGGCATCAAACGCCGCAAAAACGGGACCGTCCTCGTCGATGTCGACAAGGTGCCTGCTTTGCGTCAGGACAATTCACGAGTGCTCCTCGGCAACGTCAAAGGGACACCCGTTGCCATCATCCGCCAAGGCGACACATACACGGCGCTCAACCTACGATGCACACACCAAGGGGCAACCGTGAACGCGGACAGCGCTGGTTGGCGCTGCCCATTGCACGGCTCCCAGTTCGCCTTGGACGGCGACCTCGAACGCGGTCCGGCGCTATCGCCGCTCGCCGAGTACTCATCGCGATGGAACGCGCGACGCAGGCGGCTGACCGTCGGGTGAACCGACGCCACCAGCAGACATCGGAAAGTCGCTGGCTTATGGCGGAGGTGGAGGGATTTGAACCCTCGAGGGAGCTCTAAACTCCCAACCCGCTTAGCAGGCGGGCGCCATAGACCGGACTAGGCGACACCTCCACACTGCCAACCTCAGGATCGCGCCCTCGGCCGACAGCCGGGTAAGGCTATCGGGCACACTTGCGCCCGTGACAACCACGTTGTCGATCGACTGCGGAGGCGGTGGCCTCAAGGCATCGGTCCTCGATGAATCGGGAACTATGCGAGCGCAGCCCGTGCGCGTCCCAACCCCGTACCCCTTGACTCCGTCGTTGTTCGTGAAGACGTTGACCGAGTTGTCCGAGCAACTACCGAGAGCCGATCGTGCAACCGTGGGAATGCCGGGGATGATCCGGCACGGCGTCGTTATCACCACCCCGCACTACATCACCCGATCCGGTCCGCGGACCCGCATCGACCCGGAGTTGGTGCCCCTTTGGGAGGGATTCGATGCTCAAGCGGCACTGTCGGATTCACTCGGCATGCCAGTGCGCGTACTGAACGACGCCGAGGTGCACGGCGCCGGCGTGGTCGCCGGCCAGGGCCTGGAACTCGTATTGACCCTGGGTACCGGTCTGGGTTGTGCGATTTTCGACGGCGGGCGTCTCGCTCCGCATTTGGAAATTTCACAGGCACCGGTGCGCTGGGGATTGAGTTACGACAACTACATCGGTGAGCACGAGCGCAAGCGGCTCGGCGATGCCATGTGGTCGCGACGCATCAGTCGAGTGGTGGACGTGCTGCGTCCGGTATTTCTGTGGGATCGGCTGTACCTGGGCGGCGGCAACGCACGCCACATAACTCCAACCGTGCTGGCCAAGCTAGGTGACGACGTAGTGATCGTCCCGAACTCCGCAGCACTCGCCGGTGGCGCGCGGGCATGGCAATTGCAGACCGCATAGAACCAGCCACCCCACGCAACCCGCAAGTCGTGGGTGTGGTGATGTATCTCCTGGCTGCCTTGTTCTTCGCGATCAACGGCGTGTTGGGGAAGTCCGCCATCGAAGCCGGGCTCGATCCGCTCCCGCTCGTGGAGCTGCGCAACGCCGGCGCCATGGTGATCTTGATCGTGATCGTCGCGATCGTCCGGCCTAGTGCCTTCCGGGTGACCAGGAAGGAACTGCCGTTCCTGGTGGTGTACGGAGTATTGGCGTTCACGCTCGTGCAGTTCCTGTACTTCTTCACCATCTCTCGAGTGCCCGTCGGTGTCGGCACCTTGCTGGCGTTCCTCGCCCCGATCATCGTCGCGCTGTACGTGAAGTTCGTGCGCAAGCAGCCGGTCCGCAGTCGCATCTGGCTTGCGATCTTCTTGACGCTGCTGGGCTTGGCTTTGGTCGCCCAGGTCTGGCAGGGCCTCACCTTGGACTCGGTCGGACTCATGTCCGGACTATTGCTCGCCTTCTTCCTGGCCCTGTACTGGATCCTCGGTGAATCCGGCCAGGGTCATCGTGATGCACTGTCCTTGACCATGTGGGGATTCATCTTCTCCACGGTCACCTGGTCGATCATCGCACCGTGGACCCGCTTTCCTTTCCAGGCGCTCACCGAGAACGCCGCACCGATGCGACCAGGCTGGCCCGGGCTTCCGATCTGGCTGGTCATGCTGATCGGCATCGTGTTCGGCACGGTTATCTCGTTCCTTCTGGTGCTCGGCTCACTTCGACGACTCGGTGCTGCGCGCGCCGGCATCGTGGGGACGAGCGAGCCGGTGTGGGCGGGAATTCTCGCGCTGCTCTTCCTCGGGGAGACGCTCACCCTCATCCAAGGGTTGGGGGGACTCATCGTCATCGCCGGGATCATCGTCGCCGAGACCTCCCGGGCGCAGCACGTGACCACCGGTGAGTTCCCGGTTCCCGAACAGTCGCTGCCCGACAGCACCGCCGGCGCAACCGACACCACCACTGATACTCCCGCTGCGCCCAACTAGCCTTAGGTGTTCTGTCGCACAAAGGAGAGAAATACGTGGAAACCGCAGCCTGGGCAGCGATGTCAGCAGGAGCACCCCTCCAGCCCCACACGATCGAACGCAGGGATCTGCGCCCGCACGACGTGCTGATCGACATCAAGTACTCGGGCATCTGCCACTCCGACATCCATCAGGCTCGCGAGGAGTGGTTCACGTCGATCTTCCCCATGGTTCCCGGACACGAGATCGCCGGCATCGTCAAGGAAGTCGGAAGCGACGTCACCGCGTTCAAGCCTGGTGATCGTGTGGGAGTCGGAGTCTTCGTCGGTGCCTGCATGGAATGCGTGAACTGCCTGAACGATCTCGAGAACTACTGCGTGAAGGGTTTCGTACCCACATATAACGGTCGGGACGCCGATGGTGCGGTCACCTACGGCGGCTACTCCACCGCGATCGTGGTCGAAGACCATTACGTACTGCGCATCCCCGACACCATGGAACTCGACGTCGCCGCCCCGCTGCTGTGCGCGGGCATCACCACCTACTCCCCACTGCGGCACTGGAAGGTGGGCCCGGGGACCAGGCTGGGTGTCGTCGGCCTGGGCGGGCTCGGCCACATGGCGGTCAAGCTGGGAGCGTCG
>JBMTHB010000163.1:0-3993 GCA_049435845.1 Candidatus Nanopelagicales bacterium
GGGGCACCGAGTCACGGCTCTGGCGGTCCTGGACGCCCTGGGTATGGGTGGTACCGAGTGGCGGACGCCGGTGTCCACTCCTGTGCGAGCCGGGATCGTGACACGCCGCATTGCCGACAGCGCCTGGTTCGCGTCCCACGCGGGGCCATGGATCCTCCGCCGCGCACGCGGCACTAGCTCAGGCGCCGGGATAACGCCGAAAGATCCCAACTACCGCACGGTCACGGCGCATGGCCACTAGCTGCTTCGAGTGACAACGGTTCAGGTGTCCACATCACTCGATCTCGCCATCCCCAGGCGACACGTCGACCAGTGACGTAGCGGTCGGCTCGGGTGAGCCTTGCCGCATGACTCGTCCTACGGCCGCGCACGCGGTGACTCCCGCCATCGCACTCCGCACTCCGCAGGCATTAGCAGCGGGTCTTCCTCATCTTCTCGGATTCCATCCCGATGAGTCGCTCGTGTGCGTATGGATGCTGGGCAATGAGGTTGTGGTCGTCCAACGGGCGGATCTGCCGATGACAGACATCGACAAGCGCTACATCGAGGCGTACTTCGCGTGTGCGTCGAACATCGCCGCGGACGAGGTGATGGTGGTGTGCATCACGCGTCGCACGGGCGTCGGTGAGCAGACCATCGAGCACGTGACCGAGTGGCTCGGCCAACAGGTGGACGTCGGGTTGCGCGGTGCACTCATCGTCTGCGGTAGTCGCGTGCGGGACCTTGCCGGCGAGTGGCAATGGGTGAGTTCGTATGACAGGCAGCGGGCTGCGTGCGCGTTCGATACCGACATGAGTTCGTCGCCGGTGCAGCGCTCGCGCGCAGACGTCGCTCGCGAGGTCGATTTCGATGATCACTTCCCTGTCGTGCCACAGGATCCCCACGCCGAATCCGCCACGGGACTGGACGGCCTCCGGGACATCCTTGCTGACGGTCGGTGGACCGCAGTGGCCGCGCGTCGTGCACTGCGCGCGGGTGCTTCCAGCGTCCGTGGACGTGACTTGGTCATCTGGTGGTGTGCCACGTGCGATATCCCGAAGCGACGCGAACTCTTGCGAGCGCTGTTGGCTGGATTGCGAACGACGCCCCCCGGCTCGGTCGCTGAACTCGCGTGCGCCGCGGCGGCCGTCGCCTGGATGTGCGGGGACGGAGTCCGATCCAATGCCGCCTTGAATCGATGCCTGGAGGAGGATCCCGGCAACACGATGGGACGGATGCTGGAATCAGCGATATCGACCGCGCTCGCCCCGGCTGACTTCGCTCGCATGATCGCCGAGGTTCCACCCGGCGATGTCGGGGCCGACGCATGATCGGTGAATGCTCGGAACAGGGGAGCTCGGGGCGCGTGGACGGCTGATCGGGTAGCCGCTATAGTCCTGCGCAGGTCAAGAGTTCCAGCGTCAAGCCCCGGCTAGCTGGACGGCAACCCTCCAACCGCGGTGGGGTGCTCCGGTGGAGACCTGGCCCGATTTCGGGCAAGCGCGGGTCTTGCGCAGGGCAAGGCCCCGGATGGATGCGAGGTCTGAGATGCGCTGTACCCGTTCCATGTGTTGACGGTGCCGACCTGACACGGCCTAGCCGATCCAGGTCAGCACCCCCGGGGCGCCCACCGCGGCCGCCGGTGCGCGCGCTCTCTGCCGGCTCGCTGCGTTCCGACAGCACACACACCAGAACAGTCCACCCCAACGGGTGGCTTCATAAACCTAGGAGAAAGACGTGAGTCAAGGCTGGTCCTTCGAAACCAAGCAGATCCACGCCGGTCAGGCACCGGATGCTGCAACCAACGCTCGGGCGCTGCCCATCTACCAAACCACCTCGTACACCTTCAATGACACCGCACACGCGGCGAACCTGTTCGCGTTGAAGGAACTCGGGAACATCTACACGCGCATCATGAACCCGACGCAAGCCGTCGTGGAAGACCGCATTGCGGCACTCGAAGGCGGCGTGGGAGCCCTACTGGTGTCCAGCGGCCAATCGGCGGAGTTCCTGGCCATCATGAACATCGCCGAAGTCGGTTCGCACATCGTGGCAAGCCCGAGCCTGTACGGCGGTACGTTCAATCTCTTCCAGCACACCCTGCCGAAGTTCGGTGTCGAGGTCACGTTCGTCAGCGATGCCAACGATCTCGATGCATGGCGCGCCGCAGTACGCCCCAACACCAAGGCGTTCTTCGGTGAGACGATCGCCAATCCGCTAAGCGAGATCCTGGATATCGAGGGCATCGCGGGTGTTGCCCACGAGGCTGGGGTGCCGTTGATCGTGGACAACACGGTCGCCACCCCCTACTTGATCCGCCCTCTGGAGTGGGGTGCCGACATCGTCGTGCACTCGGCCACCAAGTACATCGGTGGCCACGGAACCGCAGTCGCAGGCGTGATTGTCGACGGCGGATCCTTCGACTACGGGAAGTACCCAGATCGATTCCCGGGCTTCAATCAACCGGACGTGACCTACAACGGCCTGGTGTACGCCCGTGACCTGGGAGCCGATGGCCTGTTCGGCGTCAACGTCTCGTTCATCCTGAAGGCACGAGTGCAATTGCTGCGGGACCTCGGTGCCGCGACCACGCCATTCAACGCGTTCCTGCTTTCACAAGGGCTGGAAACTTTGAGCCTTCGCGTGCAGCGACATAGCGATAACGCCCTCGCGGTCGCTCAATGGCTGGAAGCTCGCGACGAAGTCGAGAAGGTGAACTACGCCGGGCTGGCGAGCAGCCCGTGGCACGAGTTGGCTACCAAGTACGCGCCCCTGGGCACCGGCGGTGTACTCAGCTTCGAAATCGCCGGGGGTATCGAGGCCGGGCAGAAGTTCGTGGAAGGTCTGGAATTGCACAGTCATGTTGCGAACATCGGCGACGTGCGATCCTTGGTCATTCACCCAGCGTCGACTACTCACTCGCAGTTGACCCCCGAACAGCAGGTTGCCGCAGGTGTGACACCCGGACTGATCCGGCTCGCAGTCGGAATCGAGGCCCTCGACGACATCCTCGCCGACCTCGATGCGGGCTTCCGATCGGCGAAGCAGGCCTGACCATGCCCCACGGGCCTATCGACTACACCGGACTGCCTCCCGCCAGCGCTGCCTGGCGGGAGGGGGATCCGGTGGGCGATCGGCTGTTCGCTGCGGTTGGCGACGTCGTAACCGAATCCGGGGTGACGGTGCCGGATGTGACCGTCGCCTACGAGACGTGGGGCACGCTCGCCCCGGATGGTGGCAACGCCATCTACGTTTGCCATGCACTCACCGGCGACTCGCATGTGACCGGCTCCGCCGGCGACGGGCATCTCACGGGTGGTTGGTGGGATGGCCTTGTCGGACCGGGGCGACCGATCGACACCGACAGCTGGTTCGTCGTGTGTGCCAACGTCCTCGGTGGTTGTCAGGGAACTACCGGACCAGCGAGCCTTGCGCAGGACGGTCGACCCTGGGGGTCTCGCTTCCCCGCCGTGACGGTAGCCGACATGGTTGAGGTCGAGCGTCGTTTAACCGACCACTTGGGCATCGACCGGTGGGCGTTGATGCTGGGCCCATCCCTGGGTGGAATGCGCGTCCTGGAGTGGATGGTCGCGCATCCGGACCGCGTGCGTAGTGGACTGGTGCTGGGATCCACCGCGGCGGTGACGGCGGACCAGATCGCGACCCACGCTGCGCAGATCGCGGCGATCCGGTTGGACCCCAACTTCCACGGCGGGGACTACTACGAGCAACCTCCAGGGGCAGGGCCGCACCAGGGCATCGGAATCGCGAGGCGAATCGCGCACCTGACGTACCGCAGCGAAACCGAACTCGACCTGCGATTCGGACGGGGAACGCAGGAGGATGAGGATCCTTATCGGATGGTCGATGAGGGCGCACGAGGGCGCTTTGCGGTCGAGTCGTATCTGGATCATCATGCGAACAAATTGGCGCGCCGGTTCGATGCCAACACCTACATTGCCTTGACCGAAGCGATGTCCCTGTTCGACCTGGGTCGCGGTAGGGGCGGGGTGG
>JBMTHB010000164.1:0-3993 GCA_049435845.1 Candidatus Nanopelagicales bacterium
GATCGACCCATGCACGGGATAGGTGGGGTCCGCGTGTGTGGTCGGACGGGAGTCCTCGAAGCATCCGCCCTGATCGATAGCGATATCGACCAGGACCGAGCCCGGCTTCATGCGTGACACCAGTTCATTGGACACCAAAGTCGGCGCCTTGGCTCCTGGCACGAGAACCGCACCGATCACCATGTCCGCATCGAGCACCGCGCGTTCGATCTCGAACGCATTGGATGCGACTGTTTGCATGTGACCTTGATAGATGGCGTCCATCTGGCGCAACCGCGCCATGTTCTTGTCCATCAGCAGGACTTCGGACTGCATGCCGAGCGCAATGGCAGCGGCGTTCATGCCGGACACACCTGCACCGATCACGACCACCTTGGCTGCGTAGACGCCCGAAACGCCGCCCATCAGGACACCTCGACCGCCGTGCGCGCGCATCAGGGCATGCGCCCCGACCTGGGGTGCGAGTCGGCCTGCGACCTCGCTCATCGGAGCGAGGAGCGGCAGGGACCCATCCGCTAGTTCCACCGTCTCGTACGCGATGGCGGTGGCACCGGAGGACAGCAGCGCGTCGGTGCATTCGCGGGATGCGGCCAGGTGCAGGTAGGTGAAGACGACTTGACCCGCGCGGATGCGGTGGTACTCCTCGGCGATGGGTTCCTTCACCTTCAAGATCATCTCGGCGAATTCCCAGACGTCGTCAGCCGTGGGCAGCATGCGCGCTCCAGCGGCCTGATACTCGGCATCGGAGATCGACGATCCCTCTCCAGCTCCGGCCTGGATCGCCACCTCGTGCCCGTGTCGGGTCAGTTCCATGGCCCCAGCTGGGGTGATGGCAACGCGGAACTCGTTGTTCTTGACCTCGGTAGGGATACCGATGCGCACGCTTCCTCCTGCTTGTCGCCTGCTGTGGTGTCACGCCGACGGATCCAGTTGGATGCGGTCGGGTCCGACATCAGACTAGACCGCGGCCCGTTACGACGATGACCGGTGATCCGTCCTCACCCGACCGTGGGTGGCGAGCCATTCGCGCGGGCGCCACGGAGTGTCCGCGGGGCGCACGCCTACTCCGCCGCCATGACGCACCGCGGCAAGGGCCAAGATCCCGGCAACACCCGAGGGGCTGCCGATGGCGCCGGACAAGACTAGCTGCACGGCCTCGTCCAACGGCACCCATGCTTGGGGCAGGTACGACTCCTCGGCTTCACCGGTGTGCGGCCTACCCCCGACGACGGCACTCAATTCACTCGCCAGATACACCCGGATCGCTTCGCTGGATCCGCCGGGTGAATTGAACAGGTCGACCAGGGTGTGCCATCGGGCCGCCTGTACCCCGGCCTCTTCGAGGAGTTCACGTTGCGCGGTGATCAAAGGCGGCTCGCCATCGACATCCAACAGACCGGCCGGTGGTTCGAACAAGAACATCGACACCGGGTGCCGGTATTGCCGGATGAGCAGCACGCGATCTTCTTCGTCGACGGCGATGACCGCCACCGCCCCGGGATGGATCACCACATCGCGCGTCGCATCACCACCGGCCATACGTACGGTGTCGCGGACAACCGACCACACGCGACCTTCGAAGATCTCCGAGCGTCCCGACACGACCATCGAGTCGTCCGGTGTGTCGACAACAGGTCCGGACCAGGACTCCTCCGGCCTGGGTAGGCCTTCCGGTGGCATCGGTGTCTAGGACAACGCCGACGAGGCGTCCACGCCAGCGTCCACCGATGCCCGTTGCCGGTCGAGTGCAGCATCGATCAGGCCGGCGAACAGTGGATGGGCGCGGGTGGGTCGCGATCGAAACTCCGGATGGGCTTGCGTGCCGACGTAGAACGGGTGCACGACCGCCGGCAACTCGACGTACTCGACGAGTCGACCGTCCGGCGAGGTACCCGAGAACACCAGACCGGCCTCCTCCAACTGCGGACGGTAGGCGTTCGCGACTTCGTAGCGGTGTCGATGGCGCTCGTCGACGTACGGTTGACCGTAGGCGCGCTCGGCTTGACTGCCCGGAAGCAATTTGGCTGGGTACAGACCCAACCGCATGGTGCCGCCCATGTCCCGGTCCCCGGACACCACATCGCGCTGGTCGGCCATCGTCGACACGACCGGATGGGTCGTCGTTTCGTCGAACTCCAGCGAGTTCGCGCCCTCCAGCCCTGCGACCGAGCGCGCATACTCGATAACCATGCACTGCAATCCCAAGCACAGACCCAAGGTGGGGATCTTGTTCTCGCGCGCATACGTGAGCGCCCCGAGTTTGCCCTCGATACCTCGAACGCCAAACCCACCTGGGACGCAGATCCCATCGACCCCGTCGAGGTTGCGGGCCGCTCCCTCGCGTGTGGCGCATTCGTCACTGGACACCCAACGGATCGTGACCTTGCAATCGTGATGGAAACCGCCGGCGCGGATCGCTTCGGTGACCGAGAGATAGGCATCGGGCAGGTCGATGTACTTGCCCACCAGACCGATGGTGACCTCGTTGGCTGGACGATGCACTCGTCGGAGGAGATCGTCCCAACCGGTCCAATCGACATCACGGAACGGCAGCCCCAGCCTGCGAACCACGTAGGCGTCCAGCCCTTCGCCGTGCAGCACCTTCGGGATGTCGTAAATGCTCGGTGCGTCGACCGCTGCTACGACTGCCTCGGCGTCGACGTCGCACATCATGGAGATCTTCCGCTTGATGCCGGTCGGCACCGGTCGATCCGCGCGAAGCACGATGGCATCGGGCTGAATACCGATATTGCGCAGAGACGCCACCGAATGCTGCGTGGGCTTGGTCTTCAACTCCCCCGAGGGGCCGATGTAGGGCAGGAGGGAGACGTGCAGGAAGAACACGTTGTCCCGTCCCACCTCATGGCGGATCTGACGAACCGCTTCCAGGAACGGGAGGGATTCGATATCGCCGACGGTCCCACCGACCTCGGTGATCACGACGTCGACATCGGGACCGGCCATTCGCCTGATCCGGGACTTGATCTCGTTCGTGATGTGCGGGATCACCTGCACGGTGTCGCCCAGGTACTCCCCGCGGCGTTCCTTGGCGATCACCGTCGAATACACCTGCCCGGTGGTGACGTTGGCTGAGCCGTGCAGATCGGTGTCCAAGAAGCGTTCGTAGTGGCCGATGTCCAGGTCCGTTTCGGCGCCGTCGTCGGTGACGAACACTTCGCCGTGCTGGAAGGGATTCATGGTGCCGGGATCGACGTTCAGGTAGGGATCGAGCTTTTGCATGGTGACCCGAAGGCCGCGGGCCTTGAGCAAGTTGCCCAGGCTGGAAGCGGTCAATCCCTTGCCGAGAGAGGATGCGACGCCGCCGGTGACGAACAGATGCTTGGTGACTGCCGGGGCGTTGCGCGGGATATCCACGGGTGACCAGACTAGCGCTCGACGCATCCGATGGTGGATGGCACCCGCGGCGCGGCGCGACATTCACCGATGCGATGGCATTCGATTCCCACTATTTCCGCGTTGTTCATGACCGCTCGGCCGCGGCGAGATCGAGGAGTTCACGTGCATGTGCAGCCCCGGACGTGGATCCCTCGAGGCCACTAAGCATCCGCACGAGCTCCTGAATTCGTGCGTCACCTTCGGCTTCTCGAACCGTCGCCGCGGTGATTGATCCATCGGTGTCCTTCGTCACCATCAAATGACGGTCGGCGAACGCTGCCACCTGCGGCAGGTGCGTCACCACGATCACCTGGGCGCGGGTGGCCAAGCGGGCCAAGCGACGTCCGACCTCCACTGCCACCGCACCGCCGATGCCGGCGTCTACTTCGTCGAATACCAAGGTGGGCACCGGTGCGTCGCCCGCCAAGGCGACCTCGAAGGCCAAGGCCAAGCGCGAGAGTTCACCACCCGATGCTCCTTTGCCGATCGGACGTGCTGCGGCCCCCGGATGCGGAACAAGCGAGATGGTGATGGTGTCCGCCCCGTGCGCACGCGGTGCGTCGAGATCGCACTCGACATCGATCTGCACGCTCGCAT
>JBMTHB010000165.1:0-3985 GCA_049435845.1 Candidatus Nanopelagicales bacterium
CCCGCACCGGTACGCCCAGGCTTGCCGTGGCGTTCGAGAGTCGGGCCCCGTCCATGTGTAAGGCCAGGCCATTGCCATGCGCCACCTCGGCAAGTGCCGCGACTTCCTCAGGCGTATAGACCGTGCCCATTTCGCTGGACTGCGTGATGCTCACCGCTCCTGGTTGTGAGCGATGCACGAAGTCCATGTCGAAGCATTGGCTTTGCACGTCCTCGGGACGGAGCTTGCCGTCCCGCGTGGGGACGGTCCACAACTTGATGCCCGCCATGACTTCCGGCGCGCCACCTTCATCCGCGTGGATGTGTGCCGTCGACGAAGCGATGACCGATTGCCATCGCTCGGTCACCGACTGCAACGCGACGACGTTTGCACCGGTGCCGTTGAAGACCGGATAGAAGTCAGCCTGGGACCCGAACAGGTCACGGATCATCGACTCGGCACGCGCAGTGACGACATCGTCGCCATAGGCGGACTGGTGGCCGACGTTGATCGCCGTGAGTTCGTCGAATACGAAGGGATGGACGCCTGCGTAGTTGTCGCTGGCGAAGCCCCGCCACGGTTCACCGCTCATGTCGTCCACGATTCGTCACCCCTAGTCGAATTGCGGCTCGACGTCGCGCGTGCGCTTGATCTCGTAGAAGCCCGGGGTTTGAACCATGAGCACGAAGCCATCCCACAACTTTCCGGCATCCTCGCCTAGGGGGGCAGGCGTGATGACAGGGCCGAACAAGCCGACTTCCTTGCCGTCTCGATCGGCGATCGCAATGATCGGCGTGCCGACATCAGGACCCACCAGGTGCGCGCCCTCATCATGACTGGCCCGCAGCGCCGCATCGAGGGAATCATCACGCGCGGCCGCGGCGATCGACGCCGGCAACCCCACCTCGGCAACCGACTCGGTGAGGACCTGCGCGTAGTCGGTTCGACTTTGCAGGTGCAGGCGAATACCCATAGCGGTGTACAGCTCACCGACGATATCCGGGCGCTCGGCGGAGAACTGCTGCTCGGCTGCGATGCACACCCGCACCGGACCCCAGGCGGCGGCCATCGCTTCGGCGTACTGCGGCGGAATCTCGTTGCCCTCGTTCAAGATCGCCAGGCTCATCACTTTCCAGGTGACCTGGACGTCGCGCATTTCCATGACCTCGTGCATCCACCTGGACGTGATCCACGCCCACGGGCACATCGGGTCGAACCAAAACCGTGCCTTCACGCGGGCCAACGTAGTGCACGAGGCACGACCCGCACGTTGGTGAAAGGATCAGGGGCATGACTACAGCTGCGAAGAACGAGAACATCACCCGCGCCGAGGCCCAGGGGCGCAGTTCCCAGATCACGGTGGACTCCTACGCGGTAGATCTCGACCTCACCGGTACCGGGCCGACGTTCCGCAGCACCACCACCTGCGTCTTCGAATGCAATGCACCGGGTTCGGATACCTGGATCGATCTGATCGCCGAGTCGGTGGATTCGGTCACCTTGAACGGCACCGTATTAGACCCCACTGAGGTGGTGGACGGAGGTCGCATCCGGCTGCCCGGCCTGGCCACCGACAACACCGTCACGATCGTGGCCCATTGCCGCTACATGAACACCGGGGAAGGCCTGCACCGGTTCATCGATCCAGTCGATAACGAGACCTATCTGTATACGCAGTTCGAATCCGCCGACGCCCGACGTATGTACGCCTGCTTCGAGCAACCTGACATGAAGGCCACCTTCCAACTCACTGTCACCGCACCGGCGCACTGGCAGGTGGTGAGCAACTCACCCACGCCGGAACCACAGGCGGCAGGTGAAGCCGCGGCCAACTGGAGCTTCGCGCCAACACCCCGGATGTCGACCTACATCACCGCACTCGTCGCCGGCCCGTATCACGTAGAGCGCGACGAATACTCCGGTCCGCACGGAACGTACCCGCTCGGGGTGTTCTGTCGCGCTTCACTCGCGCAATACCTCGACGCCGAGGACATCTTCGCCCTGGCGAAGCAGGGGTTCGCCTTCTTCGAGGAGCAGTTCCAGGTGCCCTACCCGTTCGCGAAGTACGACCAGCTTTTCGTGCCGGAGTTCAATGCCGGAGCCATGGAGAACGCGGGTTGCGTCACGTTCCTGGAGGATTACGTCTTCCGGTCCCGGGTCACCCAGGCCGCCTACGAGCAGCGCGCCAACACGATCCTGCACGAGATGGCGCATATGTGGTTCGGCGATTTGGTCACAATGCGCTGGTGGGACGACCTGTGGCTCAACGAGTCCTTCGCCGAGTGGGCAGCGCACTACGCGAATGTGCACGCCACTCGCTTTTCCGAGGCCTGGACCACCTTTGCGAACCTGCGCAAGGCCTGGGCCTACCGCCAAGACCAACTCCCCTCCACGCATCCGATCGCGGCGGACATGGTCGATCTCGACGCAGTACGGGTGAATTTCGACGGCATCACCTACGCCAAGGGTGCATCGGCGCTGCGACAATTGGTGGCCTGGGTGGGCGAAGCCGAGTTCCTCGCAGGTTTGCACGAATACTTCAGCAAGCACGCCTGGGGCAATACCGAGCTGCGCGACCTACTCGTGGAGCTGGAAGCCACCAGCGGTCGCGACCTGTCCGAGTGGACTCGAGAGTGGTTGCAAACCAGCGGGGTGAACCTGTTGCGTCCGACGATCGAACTCTCCGACGACGGCACATACGCCTCGGTTGTCATCGAGCAGGATCCCCCGACCGTGCCCGCAGGCTTGGAGCCGGTGGTGCGATCGCATCGGGTGGGCGTGGGCCTATACGACCTGACCGGCGCCCGCCTCGTTCGGCGCCGTTTCATCGAGGTCGATGTGGTCGGCACCAGCACCACCGTCGAGGCATTGAGCGGAGAGCTGAGCGCAGATCTCCTGCTCGTCAATGATGGCGATCTGACATTCGCGAAAGTCCGCCTCGATGAGCGTTCGTGGCAAACGGCCCGCACCCACCTGGGCTCGCTAGAGGATTCTTTGGCACGAGCCGTCATCTGGGGAGCGGCCTGGGATATGACCCGTGACGCGGAAGTGTCCACCGGCGACTTCGTCGAACTGGTTCTCGCAGGCGTCGAGGCGGAAACCGATATCGGTGTTGTACAAGGCGTGCTGCGACAAGCCCGCATGGCGATCGATCAATTCGCCGCTGATCAGCACCGCACCGAATACCTAGTCCGCTTTGCGTTCCGCACATTGGAGTTGGCGCAGCGAGCTGAAGCCGGCAGCGATCGACAGTTGGCTTTCACCCGATCCTTCGCAGGGGCTGCGAGCACCAACGAGCACGTGGAGATAGTGGAATCCCTGCTCGACGGGTCCTTGGTGTGGCCTGGTCTCGAGGTCGACACCGATCTGCGCTGGTTCTTGCTGCAACAACTCGTCTCCGCCGGTACGCGCGGTGCGGATGCGATCGCTGCTGAACTAGCTCGCGATGACACCGCTACCGGTCGTCGTCAGGCCGCGATGGCAAGCGCCTCGATACCCACGGCTCAGGCGAAGGCCGATGCCTGGGAGCAGATCCTGCACAACACCGAACTACCCAATGCGATGCTCGAGGCGACAATCGCCGGCTTCTTGGACCGAGATCACTGCTCGCTCACCGATCCGTACATCCAGCGCTACTTCGAGGCCCTCCCCGACGTGTGGGCGGAGCGCACGATGGAGATCGCACAATCCATCACGATGGGGCTTTTCCCCGCGTACTCGGTGGACGAGGCCACGGTGCAACGCGCGGACGCATTCCTGGCCAGCGGCCCGATGCCGGTCTCGGCTCGCCTGGTTTCCGAGGGCCGCGATGGATTGCTGCGTGCCCGGCGCGCTCGCGAGCGGGACGCGAACAGTTCCTAGAGAACGGTACTCACTGGTAGTGCGAGCTAGACCGGCTCGTCCAGGTGCAACGTTCGCGGAGCACGCGCATGCTCGGCGAGCAGCATTACGGCATCTCTCACCCCGCCCACCAGGTCGCCGACCTGGAGGCTCGAACGCAATGTCA
>JBMTHB010000166.1:0-3981 GCA_049435845.1 Candidatus Nanopelagicales bacterium
CTCGTGGGGCGGGTGCTTCTGGAGAAGGCCGGCAAGCGAAGCGTGGTCAGCCATCACAACAAGGCGACGAAAGGCCGACTGGTTCGCTCGATCCTCCAGCAATCGAGCACACCCAAGAACGTCGGTGATGTGCCGGGATTCCTATCGACTCTCGGCTTCACGGGTGAAGTACACGAGCCGACGAATGATGGACATCCACTCGGGTTGGACATCATCGTTTACGAAATCTGAACATGTCCCACACTGTCGTCGTATGTCCATTCGCCATGGTGATCTAGTACCCCGGTCACTCGGGTACCTGACCGAAAGGGATCACATGAAGATCACTCGCACGATAGCCATCGGCGGCGCAGCTCTGGCTACCGCCGCAGGACTGATCCTCGGGGGCACAGCCGCAGCATCGGCCCACGACGGAGCCGGGAAGGCTCGCGGCTCCGGCGGAGCCGGGCTGAGTGCGCTCATCACCGACGGCACCGTGTCCCAAGCCCAAGCGAACGCCATTCGCGATGCTCTCCAGGCGAACCACCAAGCCAATCGCGCGGATCATCGAGCCGAGCGTGAGCAGGCTCGTGACGCTGCACTCGCGTCCTTGGTGGCCGACGGCACGCTGACCCAAGCGCAGGCCGATGCGATCAAGGGAGCTGACCGAGGTGGAATGCGCGAGCTGCTGTCCAGCGAGATCGTGGATCGAGCCGACCTGCAGGCCGTGCGCGATGCGTTGCGCACCGCCCGCGAAGCAGACCGTGAAGCCAAGCACGCGCAACGGGAGCAGCAACGGACCGCGGCGTTGGCCTCACTCGTCGCCGACGGAACCATCACCCAGGCGCAGGCCGATGCCGTTGCGTCGGCTATCGAATCCGCACACGCCGAACGCGGCACTGGCAGCAAGGGCCACGGCAAGGGCGCTGGCATGCGCGGAATGAAGGGCCCTCGCGCCTAGCGATTCAGCTGCCCGCCGGGCCGCGGAGGTCGTGCAGATGCGCGGCCTCCGCGAAGCTGAACATCGATGAGTTCCCGTCCGGGAAGTAGGCGACCTTGGACAGCGATCCAGGGGGCAGCTCCATGCGGTAGATGCTGTCGACCGGAGCACCGACCACATCGGTCACCAACAACTTGATCGGTGATACGTGCGACACCAGCACGACGTTCTCCCCGGCGTAGCGATCCAGCAAGCCGCGCAAGCCACGTCGGATCCGAGCCTGACAGGCGTCGAACGCCTCACCACCCGGCGGCGCGACTGACGTGGACGCCAACCAGTCCTCCAACTCCTGCGGCCAGCGGTCGCGGACCTCGGTGAAGGTGTGACCGTCCCACTCACCGAACGAGCACTCAGCAAACGCATCGTCGATCTCCACCTCGAGCCCGGTCTGCGCGGCGATCAAGTCGGCAGTCTGACGGGCTCGCAGCAGCGGGGAGCTCACGATTCGCGTCGCATCACCGCGACGCGCGATTTGGGCCACCCCGAGTTCGATCAGCGGTAGATCCACACCACCACTCCCGCTGAATCGCTTCTCCAGGGAATAGGCGGTGGCCCCGTGCCTGGCGAGCAGCAGCGTGGTGGGGGTACCCAGCGATGCCCACCCGATCAACGTCCGGGGTGGTTGCTCCCCGACGACCGCCTCGAGCAGTTCGGCCTGCGTCTGGCTCTCCCGGGCTTCGCCGACGACGTCTTCGGCATTGGGCAACTCCGCACGACGTATGTCGCGCGAGCCCCCGCCGAGGGCTTGATCGAGCATCTCGTTGACCAGGGCATCGGCGCGCGCATTGTCCGCGCGTGGAACCCACACATACTCGACCAGCGTCGGATCGTGCGCGTCCCGCGCCCGGAGCGCCAACCGGCGGATGTCGTCGTTCTTGATCTTCCACCTACCCGACATCTGCTCGACCACGAGCTTGGAGTCAAGCCGCACTTCGATTCGCGCCTGCGGATCGATCGCGTGCACGTACTCCAATCCCGCTATCGCACCGCGGTACTCGGCGAAGTTGTTCGTGGCATGGTCGAAGAACTCGGCAAGCTCGGCGATGGTCTGGGAGGTGGTCGGATCCAAGACGACGGTTCCGTACGCCGCTGGACCGGGGTTGCCGCGTGAGCCCCCATCGGCCAACACGACGAATGTCGTATCCACGACGGTCTACAGGCCCGATTCCGGAGTGCGCACCAGGATGCAGCGACATTCCTCGCAGCGAAGGACGTCGTCTTCCGCCGCCGCTCGCAACGCGGCGATCTCGGTGGGCGGTAGGTCTATGCGGCACCCGTCGCAGCGCCCGTGCTGCAAACGCGCGGCGCCTCGTCCCGCGTGGTCGCTTCGGATCTTGTCGTAGAGGGCCAACAACTCCGCGGAGACACCCGTTGCCGCTTGGATGCGCGCGGTTTCCACAGCGGAGCGCTCGGAGGCGATCTCCGCCGCCAGTCCCGCCACTTCGGCGTCGAGCCGTTCGACCTCCTCCCGAGCAGTAGCGAGTTCACCCGTGAGGTGGACGACGGCCGCCTGCGCCCCCTCGACGCGCTCCATCACTTCGAGTTCGACGTCCTCGAGGTCCGACTGCCGCTTGGCCAAGGACACCAGTTCGGATTCCAGACTCTGCAATTGCTTGGGGTCTGTGATGGATCCCGAATCCAGCAGGTCACGGTCCTTGCGGCTGCGCTGCCGCACCAGATCCACGTCGGCATCTGCCTTGGCCTGCTCGCGCTCCAAGTCCGACACGATCGTCTGGGCCGCGATGAGCTCCCTACCGAGGCGGTCGGCTCGTTCGCGCGCTGCGGTCAGTTCCGCATGCTGGGGCAAGGTGGCGAGGCGATGCTGCAGTTGGGCGAGTCGGGTGTCGCGTTCTTGGACCTCCAGGAGCGCCCATTGTTCGGACAGGGGCGCCTTCACTGCTGCCTCCCTCGATGAGCGGTCCATGGTGATGTGTCGATGGTGGAGACCGTGGAGGAAACGCTATCGGCGCCGAGATCGGCCTCGAGAGCCTCTGCCGCAACCGGGAGCCACAACCACTCCGCGGCCCAATGCGGAACATCGATCAACGCCTTGCCGGTCGCGAGCAGATGGTCCTGCGCACGATGATGTCGAAGATCCCCGGTCACATAGACGTCCGCGGAATCACCGACCAGCTCCAGGTGCGAGTCGCCAGCTCCCCCGCACACCGCAATCGTGCGAACCGGCATATCGAGATCGCCAGCAACCCGGATGCCGTGCTCGGTAGTCGGCAGAGCGGACACGAGTCGGTCGGCGAGATCACCCAGTGTGACGGGAGCACCGAGGGCACCGACTCGACCGGTGCCGACCTGCGCCCCCGGCGGATCGATCGCCGTCGTCGTGGTGAGACCGCACGCAGATGCGAGTGCATCGGAGACCCCTGGACGGGCATGGTCGGCGTTCGTGTGCGCGCAATACAGCGCGATCCCGTGGGTGATCAGGGTGTGCACAACGCGACCCTTGGGAGTGACGGGGGCGACCGAGTGCACGCCGCGCAAGAAGAGCGGGTGGTGCGCGATGATCATGTCTGCTCCACTGGTGAGCGCCTCGTCGACGACCGCCATCACCGGATCGACCGCGAAAAGCACCGAGGAAACCGAAGCGGCTGGATCGCCGACCACCAGACCCACCGCATCCCAGTCCGCAGCCAACTCGGGCGGATAGCGACGCTCGAGGGCCTCCACGACTCCGGCAACGGTGCTGGTCACCGGATCAGGCTATCCGTGGACGCGTGGATCAGACGCGTGGATCAATCGTCCAGACCGAAGCCCCGACGTCCGATCGCGTTCAACTCCTCGACGGAGAATCGATTGGGCCACTGACGTTCGTAGTGCTCGGCCGGGAAGTCGCTCGGGCTCGAGCCAGTGGCGAACGCTTCGAAGGCCGTGGGCGCATAGTCGCGATTGCGGGGGCACCAGGGGGCCGCGGGGATGTACATGACGTTGCCCCACCCCTTCTGGTCAAGGACGGGCGCGACCCCATGGACCAGGTCGCAGTGCCACCA
>JBMTHB010000167.1:0-3976 GCA_049435845.1 Candidatus Nanopelagicales bacterium
GCATCGCGCAGCGCAGCCAGCAAACGCGGCAATTGCTCCGGCTGATGGGATCCGTCCGCATCGATCTCGATGAGGACGTCGTAGCCGTTCTGCAGACCCCAGGTGAAACCGGCGATGTAGGCAGCGCCCAGGCCATCCTTTGTGTGTCGGTGCATCACTTGCACTCTCTCGTCTGACGCAGCTAGGTCATCCGCGATGACGCCGGTGCCATCTGGTGAATTGTCGTCTGCGATGAGGATGTCGGCGTGCGGCACCGCCGATCGGATGCGCTCGATGATGACCGGTAGAGATTCCCGTTCGTTGTACGTGGGCACGATCACCAAGATCCGGCCGAGATCGCTGAAATCCAGCTCGGCCGCACTCACAGCTCAACCCTAACGTCGGACGAGCGAGATGTTCGTGCTCGCCTGCGGGCATGGACGTACATGTAGATGATGAGACCAGTCAGGAGCGCTCCGCCAGCAATGATCTCGGGAATCGCACCCAGCACAGTGCTGGGCGTTCGGCCAGTTCGCAGCGATACCTCCTGCACGATGTAACCGCGCTCACCTTCATCCATGCGCGCGGTGACGACTCCATCGGGCTCGATAAAGCCACTCACACCGGTGGTGGAGGCCACCGCGACGGCGCGTCCAGCTTGCAGCGCGCGCAAGCGCTCGATGTCCCATTGCTGTTCTGGTTGTCCCGTGCCCTGATACGTGGCGTTATTCGTCTGCACAATTATCAGTTGCGCACCGCCGTCGATGACACCGATGAACACATCGTCGTATGCGACCTCGAAGCAGATCACATCGCCGATGACGATTCCGCCGACCTCGAGTACACCAGGTGAATTGCCCCGGACGAAGTCGCGCGGGACGCGCTCGAATCGGCCGATGAGCGGTGCGAGTTGCTCACGGAAGGGTACGAACTCCCCGAACGGGACCGGATGGTTCTTGACGTAGACGTCTCCGGGCCCCGTGGTCGTATCCCACACGAGGCCGGTGTTCTCGACCATGGTCGGATCCTCGGTCTCCACGACAGCACCGACGACGATGGGGACACCCACTGCCGCGGCGGCCGCACTGATGTCCGCGGCCACGGACGGATCTTGATAGGGATCGATATCGGAGGAGTTCTCCGGCCACAGCACGAACTGCGGACGAGCCTCTTCGCCTGCATCGATTGCCGCGGCCAGCGCGAAGGTCTGGTCGATATGCGTTTGCAGCACCGCCCGACGAGTTCCCATCGCCTCCATGCCGGTGCCGGGAGTTCCACCTTGCACCACGGCCACAACCGCGGTGCTGGACTCGCCACCGAATTCGAAGGGCCGTGGAATCACGAAACTCACGAGGAAGGCAAGGACAACGACGACGCCCACCGCGCGCCAGCGCCTGCGGCGCACAGACTCGATGGCAAGGGCAGCAATCCACACCACCAGGAACGTGACACCGGCCATGCCGGCGAGCGGTGTCAACGCAGCAAGCGGTGAGTTGCCCTGGGAGAAGGCGATCTCGCCCCAGGGGAAACCCCCCAGCGGCACGCGGCCACGTAACGCTTCCATCACCACCCAGCCACTCGCGACCCACAGCGTTCCGCCGCGAAGGCGAGACAGGGGTCCGACGAGCGAACCCAGTGCCGCATTCCACAGCGCGCAATAGGCCGCAAGGAGCAGCCAGGCATCGGTGCCGATCCCCGTCATCCACTGCAGCAAGACGACGAAGAACGCGAATCCGTAGAAGAAGCCGAATGTTGCCGAGCGACCACTCGTCGTCCGCCACTGCACCGCCAGCACTCCCGCGACACCGAGTAAGGCAAGGGGCCACAGCCCGAAGGGCGCGAAAGCCAATGCAGTTGCTACGCCGGAGAGCGCCGCGATCGATAGCCCAACCAACCACTGCAGGCCGCGGCTCATATCTTGCCTCCCCCGGCGCGTTCGATCCACCACTGCTCACCGTGGATCACCCGACCTTCGACAAGCGTTGCCACGCAATGCGGATCGTCTCCGTCCAACCGCGGAAGACCGGGTGTGGCGGCACGTGGATCGGTGGACCAGTTGGCCACCGTGGCATCGGGTACCCGTACCTCCAACTCCGCCGCCTCCCAGACAGCGAGGTGCGCCGGCGCCCCAACCTCGATAACGCCCACACCGTGGGCGCCGATTGCGCGCCAACCACCACGCGTGGCGGCATTGAACGCCGCTCGGGCGGACAGGGATTCCGCTTCCTGACAGTGCTCGGTGGCAGCCCGCACGATCGACCAGGGCCTCATTGGTGTGACCGGTGTATCGGAGTTGATGGCTAGTAACCCACCGGCCGACACGACGCGGGCCAGCCGGTTCATCCGCCGCGCACGCTCGGTGCCCAGGCGCTGGTCGTACATCCCGCCGCGCACGCCCCAGTAAGCATCGAAGATCGGTTGCATGCTGAACGTCACTCCGTGATTCACCAAGGTGGCGATGTCCGCCTCGCGCAGCATTTCCGCATGCTCGATGCGGTGACCCGCCGAACGCACTCGTGCATTGCCGAGGTCATCGGCTACCGCCGCCACTCCCGCAGCAACATCAGCGCACGCGGCATCACCAATCGCGTGAAATCCACCTGGGATACCGGCGAGTGTGGCCGCACGGAGGTGTTCGGTGATCTCTTCGCGCGATAAGTACTGCGCACCCCGCGACTCCGGCGCATCGGCATACGGCTCCATGAGCGAGGCTGTGTGCGAGCCGAGTGAGCCATCCACGAACAGGTCGCCGCCCACACCGATCGCGCCGAGTTCGCGCGCCGCCTCGATGCCTCCCTCGGCAGCGGTCTGCCCCCAGTATCCGAAGACCGACGGGCCATCGAATTCCGAGGCGGTGGCGAGCAGTTCACGTAGATCGTCGTCACCACCAATTGAGGGCCCGGACATCTCATGTACCGACACGATCCCGTGCGCTGCAGCATCGGCGAGAGTGGCCAAGTGCGCGGCACGTCGATCCGAGGGACGAACGCGAACCAAAGCCGCCTCACGCAGTGCGTTGTGCGCGGCCTTGGTCACTGGCCCGACGGCATCGAAACCCCCCAGCGAGCGTGCATGCGAAGCCCGTGCCACCAATGCACTGGACACCATCGCCGAGTGGACATCGATGCGGGAGAGATAGACCTCGCTCCCCCACGACGCCCGATCGATCTCTGCCCGCGTGGGCAACCGTGGCTCAAGCCACGTCGTTTGATCCCAGCCATGTCCGTAAATGAATGCCCCGCGCGTGGCTTTCGCCTTCGCTTCAACCGCGGCAAGCAACTCATCGGCCGACCCAATACCGGTCAGATCCACGCCGGTGAGTTGTAGGCCGGTGCTGGTGGCATGGACATGCGAGTCGACAAAACCGGGCGCCAGGAACAGTCCGTCGAGGTCGACGATGGTACCGGCGATGTCGTAGTGCACGCGGGCTCCAGCGTCGTCGCCCACCCACGCGATAAACCCGTCATCGATCAGCAGCGCGGTTGCGAACGGATCGCTGCGGCAATGCACGATCGCGTTCACGATCAGCGTGCGCGCACTACTCACGCAGGTATCCTGATCAGTTCTCGCGGCTGCTTGTTCAAAGAGTGCACGCCATCGGCCGTGCACACCACAATGTCCTCAATCCGTGCCCCGAACTTGCCAGAAATGTAGAAGCCCGGCTCCACGCTGAATGTCATTCCTGGTGAAAGAGCCAGATCGTTTCCCTGCACGAGATACGGCTCCTCGTGACTTTCCAGGCCGATTCCGTGTCCGATGCGATGGATGAAGTAGTCCGATAGTGGCGCGCCGTCGAACGACGAAGTTGCCATCACCTCGCGAGCCTTGCTATCGATGGCTTCGCAGGTGCGCCCGGGGGCTACAAACGCAGAAGCTTGCTGCTGCGCATCCAGCAGAATGTCGTAAGCCGCTTGGTAGTCGGCCGATGGCTCCCCCAACACGTAGGTTCGCGTGCAGTCGCTGCAGTACCCCGATGGCATCGTCCCGCCGATGTCGA
>JBMTHB010000168.1:0-3972 GCA_049435845.1 Candidatus Nanopelagicales bacterium
GGCCCACGATGCGGTGCGCTTCCTCCTCCGCTCGTCGCATCGCCCCGCCGAACTTCGCGGACAGCTCCTGCAGCCGCACTCGGTCGACCGCGATGCCGGCGTACTCCATGCGGGCGAGAAGCCCGGCCAAGGGAATTTCGATGTCGTGCAGCAGTGGGCCGAGCTTCTCGGCATCGAGGCGACGCAGGAGTTCGGTCGATATCTGGTCAACCGCGTGCGCAGCGTGCGCAAGGTCCGCCAGACCATGGTCCGCATCAAAGGTCAGCTGACCAGCGCCTTCGGCACTGCCGTCCGAGCCGAGGGCCGTGGTACCGAGCACGCGTTGGCAGACGTCCTCGAGTGCGTAGGAACGCGCACCTGGAGCATCGAGATACGCGGCCAACGACGTATCGATGGCGACGCCCTCGACAATGCTCTCGCCCTGTGAGTGGCTGAGCGTCGCCAAATCCGGGCCCTTCACGTCGTGTATCCGCTTCTCGACGTCCTCGCGGATCAACCACTCCCTCACCGCAGCGGCGTCCTTCGCATCCTCCATAGCGATGGCCAGCAGTCGGTCATCGGCACTGATGCCCACCGCCGTGATCTCACCGCGTCCGGCCGACCAGGACCCCGCCACGGCGATTGCGGCTCTTCCGATCGACGCCAAGGCCTTTCGGGCTCCGCCACGGGTGACGATCTCGACGTCGGGTGCCTCGACGTTCGCGAGCGGATCGCTGCTGGGGCCCGCCGACCCCGTCGCGTGCGGCAGCGACTCGATCCGGGAACGCAGCGCCGTGAACTGCAAGGTCTCGAAGAGGCGTTCGAGTTCGCTTCGGGACCACTCGCGCCAGAGCAGATCCTCCACGGAGACATCGAGCGGCACATCACGGACGAGTTCGGTGAGCTCGCGATTCATCAGAACCTGGGGCACGGCCTCCCGCAGCCCATCCCCGACCTTCCCGCTCACCTCATCGACGTGGTCGATGAGCCCGGCCAGGCTGCCGTAAGCGTTGAGCCACTTCACGGCGGTCTTCTCCCCGACTCCCGGAATCCCCGGGAGGTTGTCGCTCGGGTCGCCGCGCAAGGCCGCGAAATCCGGGTATTGCTGGGGCGTCAGGCCGTACTTGTCCTCGATCGCGCTGGGTGTCATGCGCGCCAGGTCCGAAACGCCCTTCTTGGGGTACAGCACCGTCGTGCGATCGTCGACCAACTGGAACGTGTCGCGATCGCCGCTGACGATCTGGACGTCGAGATCGTGGGCCTGACCCTGTGCGGCCAAGGTTGCGATGACGTCGTCGGCCTCGAACCCCTCCACCTCCAGGCTTGTAATGCCTAATGCGCGGACGACTTCCTTGATCAGTTCGACCTGGCCCTTGAATTCCGGGGGGGACGATGCACGCGTCGCCTTGTAATCCGCGAAGCGCTCGGTGCGAAAACTCCGGCGGGATACATCGAAGGCCACGGCGACATGGCTGGGATCTTCATCGCGGAGCAGATTGACCATCATGGAGGTGAAGCCATACACAGCATTCGTCGGTTGCCCTGTGGTCGTCGTGAAATTCTCCGCCGGTAGCGCGTAGAAGGCCCGGTACGCCAGCGAATGTCCATCCAGTAGCAGCAACCCGGACGAACCCACTCCGGGATCATAGGCGCGCTCACGGTCTACGCTTCTCGGGTGAACGACAAGTTGGCGGGGCCCCGAGAGTTCGCGGCACTGGAGACATTCGGCGTTGGCGCACTCGCCGAGAAGATGGGAATCGAGCTAACCGAAGCATCCGCGGATCGAGTGGTGGGCACCATGCCGGTCGTCGGCAACACCCAGCCCTATGGCCTACTGCACGGTGGAGCCAGTGCAGTGCTCGCCGAAACCTTGGGATCCATCCACGCCGCCTACAACGCGGGGCCGGAGAACGTCGTCGTGGGGGTGGACCTGAATTGCACGCATCACAGATCAGCGACGGACGGCACAGTGACGGGCGAGGCAACGACCTTGTCCGCGGGAAGGACGATCGTCAGTTCACAGATCCGGATAGTGGACGAAGCCGGTCGACCCATCTGTACGGCGCGGTTGACCTGCCTGATTCGACCGGCCGGTGGACCGGGCACGAAGTCGTAACAAATCCCACCAAAGTGCCGAAGCACGCCCCATCCCCTAAGGAACCGGGCTAGGGTTTCGTGATCGATTCGGGTGGCGCCTGCCGCCTGCGTGACTCGACGCCCTGGAGGTCCCTTGCTCAGCCGAGCCCGCGGTGCCGCCGGTGCCCTGGTCCTCGCGGTGCTCGCGGCACTCGGGTTCGCCGTGCTTGCCTCCGGTCCTGTCCACGCTGCAGACACGGTTCTGATCGGCTCGTTCACCGCACCCGATGGAACGCCCATTCCGGACGTCGCGGTCTCGATCAGCGACGAGGACGGCTTCAACGAGACCGTCACCAGCGATGCAGCCGGTGAGTTCTCCGCGGTACTGCCCGGCGGTGGTACCTACCAGATCGACCTGGACATCTCGACCCTTCCTGCCGGTATCGCGCTGGAGAAGCCGGAGGATGAGAGTCGCTCACTGCTCGTGCTCGGTGGAGAGAAGCGCATCCTGACCAAACTCGTCGAAGGCGAAGGCGGGGGTGGTGGCGGGGGTGGCATCATCGACGTCACCGGAGACCAGTTCCTCCAGTTGCTCTTCGACGGTCTGCTCTTCGGGGTGATGATCGCTCTGGCCGCCCTTGGCCTGAACCTGGTCTTCGGAACCACCGGCCTCACCAACTTCTCCCACGGCGATCTGGTCACCCTCGGGGCTTTCACCGCGCTGCTGCTCAACCTGTCGGGTGTGCACCTGGTCATCGCCGCACCCATTGCGGTCATCTTCTGCGCCATCGTCTTCGGGTGGGGCCAGAACAAGGTCCTGTGGCGGCCACTGCGCAAACGTAAGACCGGACTGATTGCGATGATGATCATCTCGATCGGTTTGGCCATCGTGCTCCGCTACGGCGTCGCCCTGTTCTTCGGAGCGGCACCACAAACCTACAAGCAGTACGCCGGCCAGGCCGGCATCAGCCTGGGTCCGGTCACGGCCACCCCGAAGGCCCTGATCCTCGCAGTTCTCGCCATCACGACCCTCGTTGTCGTGGTCATCTGGGTACAGAAGTCTCGCATCGGGAAAGCCACGCGCGCCGTGGCAGACAACCCCGCGCTTGCCTCCGCCACCGGTATCGACGTCGAGAAGGTCATCGCGGTCGTGTGGATCGTAGCCGCGGGCCTTGCCGCTTTCGCCGGGATCTACCTCGGCATGACGCAGAACAGTGTGTGGAACATGGGCCAGAGGATCCTGCTGATCATCTTTGCCTCGGTCATCCTCGGTGGTCTAGGAACCGTGTACGGCGCGATCGTCGGCGCCCTCGTCGTCGGCGTATTCATCAACATGACCAGCCTGATCATCCCCACGGAGATGAAGACGGTGGGTGCCCTGTTCGTAATGATCGTCATCTTGATGATCCGCCCGCAGGGCCTGCTCGGCCGACGAGAGAGGGTGGGCTGACATGGATTGGGGGTTCATTCTCACCCAGACGATGACCCAGGCCATCGGCATCACGGCCATCATCTACATCCTGGCTGCGATCGGCTTGAACGTGCAGTTCGGCTATGCAGGCCTGTTGAACTTCGGCCAGGTGATGTTCGTGGCCGCCGGTTCGTACGCCGTAGGTGTGATCGTCCTGACATTCGATCTGAGCTTGTGGCTATCCATCCTCGTCGCCATAGTGGTCGCGACGCTCCTGGCGCTCCTACTCGGCATTCCCACGCTGCGCCTGCGTGCCGACTACCTGGCCATCGTGACTATCGCAGCTAGCGAGCTATTCCGGCTCTCCGTCCGATCCATCGCTTTCAAGGACACCCTCGGTGGCGCACAGGGCCTGAACGGCAAGCTCGGGCAGCAATTTCACGACACCAACCCGCTACCCGCCGACTTCCAAAGCCTGCCGGTCTTGAGTTGGACGCGTCAAGACC
>JBMTHB010000169.1:0-3945 GCA_049435845.1 Candidatus Nanopelagicales bacterium
TGTGGGCTGGGCAGGAGTTGCACGCCTGCACCGTGGATCTCCCGGCGCAAGGCGTGACGCGGTCTGTTCTCGATGCCGTCTCCGAACCCATCGTGCCCACCGATCGCCCGATCCGCCTAGTCGCGTCGCGCAGCAGACCTCCGGCAACCCTCGAGCAGGTGCGAGCCACCCTGGCCCGCATCCTCGCCGACAACGATGTCAATCCGCATGGGGTGGAGATCGTCGATGTCGGCTCGGTGGGCGCCAAGGTCAATGAGATCCTCAGCGGTCGCGCCGAGGTGTACGTGCACGACACCGGCTTCTACGAGTGGGACGTGGCGGCTCCCTACGGTGTCGCGCGGCATTACGGACTGAAGTGCTCGCACGTATCGGGCGAACCTGTGACCTTCAACCACATGCCGCCGTACGTAGCGAATCTGATCGTCGCCCTGCCCCAGGTGTATCCGTACCTGCGTGATGCGCTCGCGGGGGCGTCCGAAGCGTGAGTTTGCGAGGCATTCTCGACGTCCTCGAACGGCAACCTCCGTTCCGTCGCATCGTCGAACTCGCAGGAGACCCCTCCGCGTCGCTGGTGGCGGTCCATGGTCCAACAAGCACTCACTCGTTGGCCACGGCCTGCGTGCAGCGTGCGGTCGACGCTCCCTTGTTGCTGATCACCGCGTCCGGCCAGGGCGCGGAGGACATGGCAATGATGTTGCGCGATTACGCACCGGATTTGCAGGTGGCGGTCTTCCCATCGTGGGAGACGTTGCCGCATGAGAGGTTGTCGCCTTCGGCGGACACCGTCGGTAGACGAACCGCGGTGCTGCATCGGCTGACCAGCCCCGATCGCGACGACCCACTGGCGCAACCACTCGATGTGGTCGTGGCATCGATTCGAGCGGTGATCCAACCGGTCGTCCAGGCGGTGGCCGAGGCCGAACCGGTTCGGATCCGGGTGGGGGACAGGTACCCGCTCACCGATGTGGTCGATCGGTTGGTGGGTCTGGGTTACGAGCGCGTCGACTTGGTCGAACGACGTGGCCATGTTGCCGTGCGTGGTGGCATCGTCGACGTCTTCCCCGCGACCGAGGAACACGCGGTGCGCATCGAATTCTGGGGCGATGAAGTGGAGAGCGTTCGATACTTCGCGGTCGCCGACCAACGATCCCTGGAGCCGATGGAGCACGGCGTACTCGCCGGACCGGTGCGCGAACTGCTGCTCACCGAGCAGGTGCGCGAACGCGCTCGCGCACTCGCCGACAGTGTTCCCGGCATAGCGGACATGTGCGCGAATCTCGCCGAGGGAGTGGCGGTAGAGGGCATGGAGTCGCTTGCTGCCGTGCTCTGCCCACCGATGGTGACCGTGCTGGAGTTGCTGCCGCGGGGCACCCAAGTGCTCGTCAGTGAGCCCGAACGGGTCAGGGCACGCGCGGCGGATGTGCAGCGCACAGCCGAGGAGTTCCTCGCGGCTGGGTGGCATAGCGCGGCGGTGGGTGCCGACACGCCTATAGATATTTAACCGGCCGCTTATCGAACGATCAAGGAGGTCATGGCTACTGCCATGACCCGAGGGGATCGCTGGTGGGAGTTGTCCTCGCTGCGCGGCCCGGATCCCGATATCGATCTTGGAGCGTCGGTTCCGGATTCCTACCGCGGTGATGCATCGTCGGCGTTCACCGACGTGCGACGTTGGCTTGAAGCAGGAGATCGAGTAGCAATTACGGCACGTGGGCAGGGACCGCTGGACAGGTTGGCGGAAGAACTTGCGGATGCCGACATTCCGGCCCGAGTAAATGGAGATCTATACGAGAACGTCGTGACATTGGTGCGCAGTGCGGCGCTGGATGGTTATGTGTTCCCTGGATTCGTCCTGCTGACGGAATCCGATCTGCTCGGACAGCGATCCACCGGCAAAGTCGACTCGCGCATGCCGAGTCGGCGCAGGCGCACGGTGGATCCGCTGAGCCTGAAGTTCGGTGACTTCATCGTCCATGAACACCACGGGGTGGGTAAGTACGTCGAGATGGTTCGTCGCACGGTGCAAGGTGCAGAACGCGAGTATCTGATCATCGAGTACGCGCCCAGTAGGCGTGGACAACCTCCCGACCGCCTGTTCTTGCCGATGGATCAACTCGATGCCATCACCCGATACGTGGGCGGAGAGTCACCGAGTCTGCATCGGCTCGGTGGGAGTGACTGGGCCAAGACCAAAGGACGGGCTCGCAAGGCGGTCCGGCAGATCGCAGATGAACTCATCCGGCTGTACGCGGCCCGACAGGCGAGCACCGGGTACGCCTTCAGCGCCGACACTCCCTGGCAGCGTGAACTCGAGGATGCGTTCGCCTACGTGGAGACGCCCGATCAGATGGCCTGTATCGACGAGGTGAAGGAGGACATGCAGCGGATCGTGCCCATGGACCGGCTGATCTGCGGTGATGTCGGCTACGGCAAGACCGAGATCGCGGTACGGGCGGCCTTCAAGGCGATCCAAGACGGTAAGCAGGTGGCCATACTCGTCCCCACCACACTATTGGTCCAGCAGCACCAGTCGACTTTCGGTGACCGGTACGCACCCTTCCCGGTGCGTATCGCTGCGCTGTCCCGCTTCACATCAGACAAGGAGCGCAAGGAGATCCTGACGGGCATCCAGGACGGATCCATCGACCTAGTCATCGGCACCCATCGCCTACTGACCCCCGAAGTGAAGTTCAAGGACCTTGGTCTGGTGATCATTGACGAGGAACAGCGGTTCGGAGTGGAGCACAAGGAACATCTCAAGGCGCTGCGCACCAACGTGGATGTGCTGGCCATGTCCGCCACCCCGATTCCCCGCACTCTCGAGATGGCCGTGACCGGTATCCGCGAGATGTCCGTCATTCAGACGCCACCGGAGGAACGGCATCCGGTGCTCACTTACGTCGGGCCGTACGACGATAAACAGATCACTGCTGCCATCCGCCGTGAGCTTCTGCGCGATGGACAGGTCTTCTTCGTCCACAACCGAGTGGAATCGATCGATCGTGCCGCCGCCCGGGTTCGCGACATGGTGCCCGAGGCGCGGGTGGCCGTCGCCCACGGTCAGATGCCGGAAGCGCGCTTGGAGCAGGTGATCGTCGATTTCTGGAACAAGGAAATCGACGTCCTGGTGTGCACCACGATCGTGGAGTCCGGAATCGACATCGCCAACGCGAACACCCTCATAGTCGACCGGGCGGACACTTTCGGTCTTTCGCAACTCCATCAGTTGCGAGGTCGCGTCGGACGAGGCAGGGAGCGCGCCTATGCATACCTGCTGTACGACCCGAACAAGCCGTTGACCGAAACGGCGCATGAACGGCTCTCGACCATCGCCCAGCGAACCGACCTTGGGTCCGGTATGCAGATCGCCTTGAAGGACCTGGAGATCCGGGGGGCGGGGAATCTGCTGGGGGGTGAGCAAAGTGGACACATCGCCGACGTGGGATTCGATCTGTATGTGCGCCTGGTGGGTGAGGCGCTCGAGGCGCACAAGTCAGGTGACCTCGCGCATGAGGACGTCGATGTGAAGGTGGAGCTCCCGATCACAGCCCACCTGCCCGAGCAGTACGTCCCCGCCGAGCGACTGCGACTGGAGGCGTACCGACGACTCGCCGACGCCCACACCGACGAGCAGGTAGACGAGGTAGTAGCCGAACTCCTGGATCGATATGGGCCGTTGCCCGAAGCCGCCCAGACCTTGGTGGAGGTCGCCCGGTTCCGCGTGCACTGTCGGCAAGCCGGTATCGAGGAAGTCATCACCCAGGGGAACAACATCCGCCTCCACCCGGTCGATCTGCCGGAGTCTGCGCAGATGCGGCTATCGCGGCTGTACCCGCGCACCACGCTGAAGCCAACTATCCGTACGATCATCGTGCCCCGCCCCACCGTGGGATCGGCGCTCGGAGCGGCAGCCTTGAAGGATCGCGAGCTGCTGGCCTGGGCCGA
>JBMTHB010000170.1:0-3915 GCA_049435845.1 Candidatus Nanopelagicales bacterium
CCAAGCACGATGTGAAGGCGCGTATCGAGGAGTTCAACGCCCTAGCCGGCCATGAAGCCATCCACGTCGGCATGACCTCGCGCGATCTCACCGAGAACGTCGAACAGATGCAACTGCGCACCTCATTGCTGCTGGTTCGCGATAAGTCCGTCGCTGCACTCGATCGCCTCGCCGGGCTGGCCGTGGCCTACTCGGAGACAGCGATCGTGGGTCGGTCGCACAACGTCGCTGCGCAGGTCACCACGTTGGGCAAGCGCTTCGCCACGGTTGCCGACGAGATGTTGCAGGCATTCGCGCGCCTGGAGGAGCTCATCGCGCGGTACCCGCTCCGAGGCATCAAGGGGCCGGTTGGCACAGCTCAGGACATGCTCGACCTGCTGAATGGCGATGCGGCCAAGTTCGCGACGCTCGAGCGGGAGGTGGCAGCGCATCTGGGATTCGAGCAGGTACTCACCAGCGTTGGCCAGGTCTATTCGCGATCGCTGGACTACGACGCACTCAGCGCCTTGGTGCAACTGGCGTCGGCCCCATCGACGTTTGCCACCACCGTCCGCCTGATGGCCGGACACGAACTGGCCACCGAAGGCTTCCGCCCGGGTCAGGTGGGGTCCTCGGCGATGCCGCACAAGATGAACGCCCGTTCGTGCGAGCGCATCAACGGGCTGCATGTCGTCCTGCGCGGCTACGCGGCGATGACCGCAGACCTCGCGGGTCAGCAGGGGAACGAGGGCGATGTCTCCTGCTCGGTAGTTCGCAGAGTCGCTCTCCCGGATGCTTGCTACGCGATCGACGGACTGCTCGAGACCTTCCTGGTGGTGCTCGATGACTTCGGTGCGTTCGATGCCGTCCTCGATGCGGAGTTGCAGCGCTATCTGCCGTTCCTTGCCACCACCAAGGTCCTGATGGCGGCGGTGCGCGCAGGCAAGGGACGCGAGAGTGCGCACGAGGCGATCAAGGAGCACGCCGTAGCCGTGGCGTTGCGTATGCGCGAAGGGCAGAGTGCTGACCTACTCGCGTTGCTCGCAGCGGATGAGCGCATCGGGCTGAATGAAGAGGTCATCCGCGCCGTCGTATCCGATCCGATGGACTTCACCGGCGCCGCCGGTGCCCAGGTTCGGGCCATCGCCGACCGCGTCGAGCGGATAGCCGAGACGTATCCCGACGCCGCCGGCTACCGGCCCGGAGACATCCTGTGACAGCAGCCATCGCGGTGGACTACGGACTACCGCCCGAATATCAACACGTGTATAGCGGCAAAGTCCGCGACCTCTACCGCACACCGGATGATCGACTGCTGTTCGTCGCCAGCGACCGCATCTCCGCATACGACTGGGTCCTTCCCACGCTCATCCCCGACAAGGGCACAGTGCTCACGAAGTTGTCCCTGTGGTGGTTCGAGCAACTGTCCGACATCGCACCCAGTCACGTTTCGCGAGCGGCACCACCGGCAGTCGTGCGTGATCGGGCGATGGTGTGCGAGAAGCTCGAGATGTTCCCGGTCGAGTGCGTGGTGCGCGGGTACCTGGCCGGTTCGGGACTGAGCGACTATCAGCGCACGGGAAAGATCTGCGGAGTCGGACTACCACCGGGACTGAAAGACGGATCACGTCTGCCGAAGCCGATCTTCACCCCAGCCACCAAGGCGGCGATCGGTGATCACGATGAGAACATCACCTTCGACGAAGCCATGACGATCGTCGGGCAGGAGGAAGCCCAGCAGTTGCGACGCATCTCGCTCGCGGTCTACGAGCGAGCTGATTCGATCGCTCGCGATCGCGGCCTGATCCTCGCGGATACCAAGTTCGAGATTGGCCTGGGACTGCGGGGAAAACACACCGGTGAGTACGTGCTAGCCGATGAAGTGCTGACGCCGGATTCGTCGCGCTATTGGCCGGCCGACCAGTGGGAACCCGGTCACCCGCAGCCGTCCTTCGACAAGCAGTTCGTGCGCGACTGGCTGACCTCACCGGAATCCGGGTGGAACAAGGACTCCGGGGATCCCCCGCCCGCTCTTCCCGACCGCATCGTCGAACAAACACGCGCGAAGTACGTCGAGGCGTATGAACGCCTCACCGGGGAGCGATTCGCGTGACGTGGCTGGTGACGGGCGGTGCCGGGTACATCGGCGCTCACGTGGTGCGTGCACTGCTCGCGGCCGATATGCGTGTGGTCGTGGTCGACGACTTATCCCACGGCTTAGCCCATCGGGTGCCCGAGGGTGTTCCCCTCGTCGTCACCCGTATCCAGGATCGGGATGCGATCGCCGGGACCATTCGCGAGTACGCGGTCACGGGCGTGATCCACCTAGCGGCGCTCAAGGCCGCTGGCGAATCGGTCGAGCAGCCACTGGAGTACTACGCCGAGAACGTCGGCGGCATGATCGATCTGCTCGCCGTGATGCGCGAGGAGGGCGTAGCGAACTTCGTCTATTCGTCCTCCGCGGCGGTGTACGGAACCCCCGAACACAACCCGGTGACCGAGGACGCCGCACTGATGCCGGAGAACCCCTACGGCGAAACCAAGGTGATCGGTGAATGGCTGGCACGCGATGCCGGTGTCGCGTGGGGTCTGTCCTGGGTCGCGCTTCGCTACTTCAATGTTGCGGGATCAGGCGCCGACGATCTCGGCGACAACAGCGTCAACAACCTGATCCCGATGGTGTTCGCTGCGCTCGACGAAGGCCGAAGCCCGCAGATATTCGGTGACGATTACCCCACACCAGATGGCTCCTGCATTCGCGATTACATCCACGTGGTCGATCTGGCCGAAGCTCATGTGGTTGCAGCGCGTCTGTGTGAAGCCGGTGCCGCAGACGTCTTCAATGTAGGGCGCGGGCAAGGTAGTTCGGTTCGCGAGGTGATGGATGTCATCGGCGGTGTGGTCGGCCACGACGTCGGTGCGCATGTAGCCGCACGGCGCCCGGGTGATCCACCCGCGACCTTCGCCGACACCACGCGGATCGAACGCAGACTCGACTGGAAGGCGCAGCGCGACCTGCAGGAGATGGTCCGCTCGGCATGGAGCGCGCGTCCGGCGCAGCGATGATCGTCCGGCTCGACGTGTGGGGGGTGTCCGGGGCGGACATCGCACTCGCCTTCGCCCGGATGGGAACCCAACGACGTGCGGTGCGCCGACTGCCAGGTCTGCGGTTCGCCAAACTCATGGGCACCGGTTCGGGAGAGACCTTCACGATGCGCGATGCGGACCCTCGACATTGGGCGCTGCTGACCACGTGGGATGACCAACACCTGGCGGATTCGTTCACCAGCACATCCGTTGCTCGACGCTGGCAGCAGCGATCCGACGAGCACCTCAGGGTGACCATGCGACCCCTGGGCAGTCGTGGGAAGTGGTCCGGGCGCGAACCCTTCGCGGTTCCGGACGCCAAGGCGAGCCCAGGACCGATCGCGGCGATCACCCGCGCACGCATCAAGCCGCAGATGTGGACGAGGTTCTGGTCCTCGGTGCCGCCGGTGTCCTTGGATCTACGAAGTGACCCCGGCGTCGTGTTCACTCTCGGCATCGGTGAAGCACCGGTCGGCCTGCAGGGCACTTTCAGTATCTGGCGCGATGCGAAGGCGATCTCGGATTTCGCCTATCGTCGCCCGGCACACGCTGAAGTGGTGCGCAGAACCCACGAGTTGAACTGGTACGCCGAGGAGATGTTCACTCGGTTCCAGGTGATGGAAGTGACCGGAACCTACGATGGTTCCCCTGTGTCTGGCTGAGACACCGCGATGTCAGCGACGAAGATCGGTATCGATCTTTTGATGTTGCGCTCGTACATCCGATACGACGACCACGAGTCGCCGAGTTGGCGGTAGATGTCGCGCGCGAGGTCACCATCGACCTTACGGAACGTGCACTCCAGGCCCTCGTCTTCGATCTGGATCGTTCCGCTGGGATTCGAGCGCC
>JBMTHB010000171.1:0-3908 GCA_049435845.1 Candidatus Nanopelagicales bacterium
CCAGACCGCCGAACGGCTGGCTTGACGCAAGCGCGCCTGCGCGGCGCCGGCCTGACCGTGATTCCCTCAATCGCGGACGCGTCGGGCAAGGGGCGGATGGCAGCGACTTTGGCCGATCCGAATCTACGAGCGCAGCACGTAGCCGACCTGGTAGCCCTCAGCGTCGAGAACGGCTATGACGGGCTGGACATCAACTACGAGAATTTCGCCTTCACTGATGGTCGGTCCAGTTGGGATGCAACGTTGCCGAACTGGACGGCCTTCGTGGCGGAATTGGGTGCCGCGCTCAAGTCCCAGGGCAAGCTGCTCTCGGTCACCATCCCCGGTCCCTGCGATACCCGTAACCGATGCGGGGACCGCAATGGCTACTGGGTCTACAACCTGCCCGGTATCGCACCGCACGCCGACCGGGTGCGGATCATGGCCTACGACTACACCGTGCAGTCGATCGGCCCGATCGCTCCTATCGGATGGGTTCGCGCCAACGTCGAGCATGCGGTGACCGTGATGGATCCGGCGAAACTGCAGATCGGTGTGCCGACGTACGGCAGAGCTCGTACCCGCACTGTCTCGGGTGGCGGCTACCGACTTAGCGGAGTGTGTCCTAGCAATAACGGTTCGTCGGCACAGCGTCGTGCGTGGCGATCAGCAACCGCCATGTCATCGGTGACCGCCCGCGACATCCCCGAGCTGCTGGCTACCTACGGATTGAGCGACGCCGATGTCACCTGGGACCCGGAGACGCAGGAGAGTTACTTCCGCTACACCAAGCAGGTCGAGTGGACCGATAACGCCGGGAATCGACAGGTGTGCAACGCCGAACGCCAAGTGAACTTCGTGGGACCCGACGCCGTGCTAGCTCGCACTCAACTGGTGGGGCAGTACGGCCTGAACGGTGCTGCGCTGTGGACTATCGGAGGTGAGAACCCAGCGCAGTGGAATGTCCTGCGCAGCTACGCGCAAACACTGGCCCCCGCTGAGGCATCGATAGCGATCGATGGCACACCTGCTGTGGCGTTCGGGCAGCCGACCTCGGTGGCCGGCGGTGTGACCATGAACGGGGCTCCTGTGCCGGACATTCCGGTCACGCTGGAGTTCTTACCGGCCGGAGCTACGGACTGGCAGGCATTGCAGGTGGCGACGACGGGCCCCGATGGCGCCGTCGCATACCAGGTGATTCTCCCGGGGTCGGGTCGCATCCGGTTGACCACGCCTGCTGTGGGCGCGATGGCGCCTTCACTCAGCGGGGAATTCCAGGTTTCGGTTGCCGCGACTGTCACTGCACGCGTACGAACCCCCAAGGTGGGACCGAGTGATCGTATCCGGGTGCGCGCGATCGTGCGGCCAGCGTTGGCTGATCAGAAGGTGGTGCTGCAGGTCTTCAAGAACGAGCGCTGGCGCAAGGTCAAAGTCGCTCGCACCAACGCGAAGGGCCGCGTCACCATCATCGCGCAGGCGGTAGGATCCCGACAGCGTTGGAACTACCGGATCGTGGCTCGCCGCAGCGGTGGCATCGCACCTGGGGTATCGCAGGAGTTCAGGATCCGAGTGCGCTAACCGGGGCTGCAAGGGCCGTCATGTGCGTGCCACGTCGAACCAGCGAAGGTGCTCGAAGTCGATCGAACTACCGGGCACGGCATCGAGCAGGTCCGGTTCGGGCAGTGAGTGAAGGAGGTCCTTTGCATTCTCCAGGTAACCGGGTAGTGCCGATTCGGGAGCGCGATCGTGGTGTAGCGGGTAGGTGAGCCGACCTTGGGTGTCGTACTTCAGTTGGTCCAAACGCAAAGGCGGCTCGATCGGGCCTGCATTGTGCTGCCAGAGCCCTGACGTGGGGTCGAAAACGTATAGCGGCAACAGACGGTGCCCGAACTCGGCGGTGAGGTGCACCGCTTGGACCACGTACTGGAAGACCACTTCGGAGATGAAGTAGTTGAAGTTGACCCGCGTCCACCCTGGCTTGATTCCCTCGCAGCCAAGGCTTATCTCGCGCTCGAATTCATGCGATCGCTCCACATCGATACCCAGGAGGCGATGTCCGTACGGTCCGGCACAGGAACAGCCGCCACGGGATTGGATGCCGAACAGATCATTCAGAACGGCGACGATGAAGTTGTGGTGGAGGTAGCGTCCCGTGGGTCTGTTCACCACGAAACTGATGATGGAAAGCCGCTCGCTGTCGGTGTTTCCAAGGACTTCGATCGCCGGGTTGCTGTGCCAACTGTCGATTGCCCGACGCACAAAGTCGTCTTCCCGCGTGCGAATCACTTCCACGCCCACTCGATCCTTCAGATCGAAGACCAATCCAGCCCTGATGGATTCGATGATGGCGGGCGTCCCCCCTTCTTCGCGGTGCTCCGGGTCACTGAGATAGACGTGTTCCTCCGGATTCACGTAGGCGACCGTTCCACCTCCGACCACATCGGGCACCGAGTTACGCAGATGCTCGCGTCGAACGAGGAGTATCCCGGGAGTCCCAGGACCACCAACGAACTTGTGCGGAGATAGGAACACCGCGTCCTTGTAGGAGAGCGGGTGTGTGTCACACCGAGGTCGCATGTCGATATCCAGGTAGGGGCCGCATGCCGCGTAGTCCCAGAACGCGAGCGCGCCGTACTCGTGCAGGAGGGTGCTGATCGAGTGCGTATCCGTGACTATGCCGGTGACGTTGCTGGCTGCGCTGAACGATCCGATCCGGAGTGGACGATCGTGGAACTCCACCAATCGCTCCCGCAATACATCGGTGTCGAGATGGCCGGTGGCATCCTCCGGTATCGCCACCACATCGGCGATCGACTCCCGCCAGGGCAACTCGTTGCTGTGGTGCTCGTAGGGTCCGATGAATACGACCGGCCGCTCCTGGGGTGGGATCTGCGCGCTCAAGGAGTACCGGGCGTCGAGGTCGGCGGGAATTCTCAGATTCAATATGCCGATCAACTTGTTCACAGCGCCGGTGGAACCCGAGCCGCAGAAGATCAAGCAAGTGTCCTCGTCGGCGTTCACTGCAGCCTTGATCCGTGCGCGGGCGTCCTCACGAAGTCGTGTGGTTTGCAGGCCTGTGCCGCTGGATTCGGTGTGTGTGTTGGCATAACGGGGAAGGACTTCGTCGCGGATGAAGTCTTCGATGAAGGACAGCGCGCGCCCCGACGCGGTGTAGTCGGCGT
Organism: Candidatus Nanopelagicales bacterium; assembly: GCA_049435845.1. GTDB lineage: Bacteria > Actinomycetota > Actinomycetes > S36-B12 > S36-B12 > S36-B12. Next base: position 3,162 of record JBMTHB010000171.1, read on the forward strand.
AGGTGACCCGCCGCGCACCGAACGGCCCCCACATAACTTGGTCGTCGCCGATCACCGATTCCCGGATGCGATCCAATATGGCCGGGTGCGGCAGATCGGGCGCCGGACCGGGTAGTCGGTAGCTCGCGGACTGCAGTCGCACCGATGCCTCCGGCATCTCGGCTCGAGCGTGGGACTCCATGTCGTCAGGGTACGGCGGTCGGTCCGCTGTAGGAGCAGGCTGCGAGACTTGAGCCCGTGGCGGCGCTCTCGGTACCGGTCGAGGTCTCCCCGGAGATCGATGAACAGGTCGATGAGCACAGCGAAACCCAGCGTCCGTGGGTGACCATAGTGTGGAATGACCCCATCAATTTGATGTCCTATGTGACGTATGTGTTCATGAACTACTTCAAGTACCCACGTGAGAAGGCCGAGAAGTTGATGCGAGACGTGCACTACGAGGGCCGCGCCGTTGTGTCCATGGGTAGCCGCGAGGAGATGGAACGGGACGTCACGGCCATGCATTCCTACGGTCTGTGGGCCACATTGCAGCGGGACGACTGAGGCGGCTGGCGTGTCCTACGGTTTCCAGCGGACAGCTACGGGGCGAATCGTGCTGCGAGTCGATCAGGTCGAGCGTGGGCTGCTTGCGTCGGTCGCTCGGCAGGTCATCGACCTGGTCAAGCCCGAGGAGCCCAGCACGGATATAGATCCGCTTGCGGCGCAGATCGGCTGGGTCGAAGGAAACGTAGGCCCCTCGGACGATCC
>JBMTHB010000172.1:0-3891 GCA_049435845.1 Candidatus Nanopelagicales bacterium
GGGTCATAGTCGACACCGGCTTCTCCGGACTCGTCCTGTTTCCCGGGGTCTGGGATCGAAAGCCGGCGCAGGTTCGCCAGTCCGACACCCGCATCTCTCTCGACACCGAGGCGCTGGGCAAGGTTCGGGGGCTGCGCGGCGGTGCACCGATGACCTTCAACGGGGTGACAACCACCACCAATATCCCGTTCATCACCGCCACCGGCTCCAATCCATACCTTCGTCAATGGACCAACCAGGGTGTGTACGGGCTGCTCGGTATCGGTACCAAGGGCGAAGGCTTCGTGAATCCTTTCTCGGCGCTACCGGGAGTCCTGGGCATGCGTTGGAGCATCCACTTCCAGCGAACCGGCACCAGTGCGTCCGCGCGACGCGGGGAAATCGTCCTCGGTGCTGAGCCGCCTCTGCAATCCACGATGTCTCTGAACATGCCCTACGTAGGCCAGGACGCCAACGGGGCTTTGCTGTGGAACGACCAAGCGACCCCCGGCTGTTGGAGTTTCGGCAAGCGACCCGAAGTCTGCCTCCCCACGCAATTGGATGCCGCCTTCAACATCACCCGCGTGCGCGGTGCTCGATTCCGGACACTACCAACCAATAACGACGGCAATCTGCGCCGCGGCACGGCAGTTAGCTGGGCAGAGCCTGGTTCGGCGTTCTCCGGAATCTCGTACCGAGCAGGGAACCGGCCTTCGGTGAACCTCACCCGCGTCATCCCCCGAGGTCAAGCACGGATCATCGTCGGCAACGAGCTCTACTTCAACAACCTCGTTACCTACAACACCATCACCGGCAACGTCTATATCAGTGACCCGCGATAGGAAGAGAAGGAATCTCCCATGAGCAACACACCAAACATCAGTCGTAGGCGCATTCTCCAAGCCGCGGGAGTCGCTGGTGTGGCCGCCACGGGTGCCGCTGCTATGGCTACCTCCTCGGCAGCCGCCAGCCAGCCGTTCAGACCGCGGGCTCGACTCAGCCGGCGGCCGAACTTCCTCATCATCATGGTGGACGAAATGCGCACCGCACCGGCGTACGAGTCGCCGGCTCTGCGGGCATGGCGGGCGGCAAACCTCCCGGCTCAACGACTCATCCGAAGCCAAGGCTTCGACTTCACCGAGCACCACATCATGTCTGCCGCGTGCCAGCCGAGCCGTGCGTCGATCTACACCGGCCAGTACCCGTCGCTGCACGGGGTGTCCCAGACCTCCGGAGCGGCAAAGAGCGCCATCGAAGAGGACGTCTACTGGCTCGAGCCCGGTACCGTTCCCACTCTCGGCAACTACTTCCGTGCCGGTGGCTACGACACCTACTGGAAGGGCAAGTGGCACGTCTCAGACGCCGATCTCTACCAGCCCGGGTCCTACAACCCCATGCCGTCGTACACCGACACCGGCGCTCGGGATCGCTACCTCGAAGACATCTACCTCGAAGCCGAGATGCTCGACAAGTTCGGCTTCACCGGATTCGTCGGCCCAGAACCGCACGGCAGCAACCCGCTCAATTCGGGTTCATCCGCCTGGTTCGGACGGGGCCGCGACAAGGCGTATGCGGAGATGAGCGTCGAGCAACTCCAGCGCTTGCGCAGTTCCAACAAGCCATGGCTGCTCGTAACGTCCTTCGTCAACCCGCACGACATCACCACCTGGGGTCGCTTCACGCTCGCGGCCTCGGCCCAGGCGGAAGCCCAAGGAACCCGGAACGCGTTTTACCTCCCACAACAACTCGTGGGCTCGAACGTCCCACGGGACCTGTTCACACCGGCCTACCGTGCTTCGGAAAACGAGGATCTGTCGAAAAAGCCCACGGCCCAGGGAAGCTTCGTCGATCAGTACCCATTCGGATTCCAGCCGCTGAACAACAACGAGATGTACCACCGCTTCTACTACCAACTGCAGAAGGAAGTCGACGATCACATCGCAAGCGTGATGAGCGCCTTGATGTCAAACAGGAAGCAATACCGGGACACCATCGTCATTTTCATGTCCGATCACGGAGAGATGCTTGGCGCTCACGGTGGCATGTTCCAAAAGTGGCACAACGCCTACGACGAGGTTCTACGTGTCCCCTTCGTCTTCCACAACCCTGAACTCTTCCCTCGCGCTCAAGCTTCCGACGTATTAACCAGTCACGCCGATCTGATTCCCACGATGCTCGGACTCGCCGGCCTCGACGAAGTTGCCATTGCCAAGGATCTGCGCAACACCCACACGCAGGTCCGCCGCCTACCCGGCCGGGACTTGTCAGGGATCCTGCTCGGCGAAGACGATGCCGCGTCGCTCCGCGACCAGCCGGTCTACTTCATGACCGACGATCAACCCTTCAAGAGCACCAGCGCCATCTCGATTCTGGGTACCGCGTACGAACCCGTCGAGCAGCCCAATTGTGTCGAGACAGTGGTGGCCCACCTCCCCACCGGCCTCGGAGGTGCTATCGAGAAGTGGAAGTACTCGCGGTACTGGGATAACCCGCAGTACTGGAGCACCCCCAACGTCCAAGACGTACGCACCTTCGTTCCCGGCGTGTACAACCAGCCCGGTGAGCGCGTAGCCGTGACTACAGTCAAGTCACTCAACCCCGGACCCGGTGAGATCGCCCCACCGGACGATCAGTTCGAGCTCTACAACGTCTCCAGGGACCCAACGGAGATGCTCAATCTCTATGGGGTCGCAGACCATCAGCCGGTGCTGGCGATCATGCAGAAGCTTCTTGACGCTGAGCGCGCCGCGAAGCGCCTCGAGCCGACGTACCAGCCATGGGCCAACGGAACCACTCAGCACTTTCCCTTCGCAGGCGCTGCCACGGTCACCTCGTGACGCTTCGGCGAGAATTCTGTCAATGACACAGCAGTTATTGGCCACAATGACAACATGAACCAGGTCCTCGACACCATCGTGGTCGAAGACGAACCCCTTTACCGCGAGTTGCTCTGCACGGGATTGGTGAGCCGACTCCCGGATATCCGCGTGGTGGCGTCCTTCGCAACAGCCGAGGAACTGCGCGACAACGCCCCCGACATCCACGCCGACGTCCTGCTCACCGACATTGATTTGGGAGATGGCGAGGACGGCTTCGCCCTGGCGACCCGCTTGGCGTCAGCACGACAGGTCCGGGGAGTAGTTCTGCTGTCGAACTTCGCCATGCCGTCCCTGCTCGCAGATGCCCCCACGACCGGCGGCGTGGGCTGGGCTTATCTCCTGAAGACAAGCGTTGCCGACCTCGGACAACTCCAACTCGCGATCCGCGGAGCCGTGGCCGGTGACCTCGTCGTCGACTCGACTCTGACAAGCGCACTGTCTCCCCGTGCTTCGGGGCCTCTCATGGGTCTGACCTCCCGCCAATCAGAGGTTCTCACCCTCATGGCGAACGGGTGGTCGAACCAGCACATCGCTGAGCACCTCGTCCTCAGCGTCCGCTCCGTGGAGTCAGTTGTCTCGGACATCATCAGGACCCTGGGCATCGACCCACACACCAAGGACATCAACGCGCGGGTTGCCTGCGTTGCCCTCTATCTGAGGAGTACCACGCGCGCGCGGCCCCTCCAATCGCCCAACGACCGATGATGTCTGACCGGAAGTGGCGCCGACCTAATTCGGCTCCCTTCATCGTGCTCGCACTGGGCGTCCTGGGGTTCATGCTCGCCTTCTTCGATCGATGGGACATGGATCCGTGGCGATTCTCCCTACTGATCACGTCTGCCGGTCTTGGAATGCTGGTCAGCGAGCTCCTTGCTTTGCATTTCCTCGGAACTCGCGAGCTGTCCGTCGACGCGCGCGCACGCTGGTTTCTCCATTACGGCCTGGCAAGCATTGTGGGAAGCATCACGTTGGTTGCAGTACTGGGAATTGTTGGTCTGGCGCAAGATCGAGCACCGTTTGTGCTCGGGATCGT
>JBMTHB010000173.1:0-3882 GCA_049435845.1 Candidatus Nanopelagicales bacterium
GAAGTGATCGGCCAGGTCACTGCCTTCGATGTCACGCTCGATGGGGTCGATCCAGAAGATCGTTTCCGCGAATTGGTGTTCAACCTGACGACAGGGCAGATCGTCGTCTTGGGTTCGAGTCAGTACGTCGCTGGGTCGGTTCCCGATTTCGCAAACGACAACGCTGCGGTGACCGCAGTGATCGTCGGCGGAACGGGCGACTACGTGGGTGCTCGTGGAACGGTCACGACCAAGAAGCGACCGAACGGCACCTACAGGCACACGTTCCGATTCGTGGACTAGTGGCGTAGGGAACTGACAAATGAGGGGCCCGGGAGAACCTGGGCCCCTCATTTGTGGATCGCGATCTCGAACTACTACTACTTGAAGATCATCTGCAGCTCGAGGGTCTCCTCATTCGCACCACGGCCGGCGTACTTCAGTGAGATCGTCAGTTTCTGCCCGTTCGCTCCGCTGAGCGACATCCCATAGGCGCGCGCATCCGAGCCGGTGTCTGCAGCATCGTCAAAGACGATGATGTTCTTACCGTTCGAGAGCCAGGTGCCCGCTGGTGCTTGGGTGTGTTTGTCGGCCATGGTCGGAGCCATCGACACCGCCAGGGGGTAGGGCTGCGGCGGCACCGACTGCGAGAGCACCTGTGGTGGTCGAGCAGATGCAGGGTGCGCCCCTCGATTAGAGCGCAACGAATCCCGCCGCTCGCGAGAAGTCGCACACAGCTGCTTCACCCTGGGGAGCACAATGGGCACCATGTCCCAGATGCGTGCAGCCATGTATTCCGCGGTTGGCCCTGCCGCGGACGTCCTGCGGGTGGATCGGATCGCGATACCCAAACCGGGACCCAACCAGGTGCGGGTGCGGCTCGCTTTCTCCGGTGTGAACCCCACGGACGTCAAGACCCGTAGCGGTCGCACGCCGCGCGATCTGGCCGAGTTCCAGATCCCGCACCAAGACGGTGCCGGAGTGATCGACATCGTGGGTGCGAACGTGGACCCCGCGCGCATCGGCGAGCGAGTGTGGGTGATGCTGGCGGCCTTCGATTCGATCTACGGGACGGCGGCGGAGTACTGCATCGTCGACGTTGGCCTGGTGCGCACACTGCCGGAGTCGGTTTCTTTGGAATTGGGCGCCACGTTGGGTGTTCCGGCGGTCACCGCGGCGCACTGCGTCCTCGGCGACGGACCGGTCGATAATGCAGTGGTGCTCGTGCACGGCGGAACCGGTGGAGTCGGTCGGTGCGCGGTGCAAATCGCGAAGTGGGCGGGGGCAACCGTGGTGGCTACGGCCTCCAGCGATGAGAAGCGCGCGGCTGCCATCGCTGCCGGGGCCGATTACGCGTTCGATTACCGCGATGCGGATTCGGCTTTCGAGATCCGCGAGGCGGTAGGCGCGGTGGATCGAGTCATCGAAGTGAATCTCACTGCGAACCTCGAGATGAATCTCGAGGTGAGTAAGCCCGGTACCGTCGTCGTTACCTACGCCGCGGATGGAGACGACCCGGTGATTCCGCGCAGGCGATTGATGGGCGCGAACCTGACGTTGCAGTTCATGCTGCTGTACACGCTCCCTCCTGCCGCGCTGGCTGCTGCGGTGTCTGCAGTGGAATCGGCACTGGTGGACGGGGCGTTGACGATGCCGCCGGTGCGGTACTTCGAATTGGAGGAGATCGTGGCTGCGCACGAAGCGCAGGAGGGCGGATCGGTGGAGCGGGTGCTGGTTCGCTGTTGATCTGATCTCTGGTCGCCGGCAGTATCGGGGTCTCCCGGTCTGCGGACACGGTGAGAAGGAAGCCTCGGCGCACCCGCAGGGATTGCGGGGCCTGGGGCTGACGCCTGTCTGGGAGGCGTCGTGAGTTGTCAGATTTCAGATGGCTTGCAACGGGCCTGTGGACGGATTCGACCAATGGATCATTTACCCCGCCGACTGGGAGATGAGGGATCCCCAGCCAGGCACGATGCGTCAGTTGTCAGGGATTAGGGAGACAATGGCGTCATGGCTTTGGAGATCGTGGGCATCACGCTGTTCGTGCTGCTCATCGGCGCTTCCATCGCCCTGCATGAAATAGGCCACCTGGTCCCGGCCAAGAAGTTCGGTGTTCGGGTCACCGATTACATGGTGGGCTTCGGCCCCACAGTCTGGTCGAAGGTCCGCGGTGAGACCCGGTACGGGATCAAGGCCTTCCCCGTTGGTGGATACATCCGGATGATCGGCATGCTTCCGCCGGGCAAGGACGATCCCGAGGGCACCGCGCGCTCCATGAGCACCGGCCGTTTCGCGGCGATGGTGGCGCAGGCCCGGCAACAGTCGCTGGAAGAGATCCGGCCCGGGGATGAGAACCGGGTCTTCTACAAGCTTCCGGTCCGCAAGCGAGTGGTGATCATGCTCGGCGGGCCGTTCATGAACTTGTTCCTGGCCTTCGTGTTGTTCGGGATCGTGCTCGTGGGTATCGGACTTCCTGCACCAACGAGTGCGGTGAACTCCATCGTTCCGTGCACCCCCACGGTCGCTGCTCCCTCGGGTGATCCGCTGCCGTCCGGTGAGTGTCCCTCCGGGACGGTGCCCACGCCGGCCGCTGCCGCGGGATTGCAGCCCGGCGACGTCATCGTCTCGGTCGGGCCGATCGCGTCCTCGTCGTGGGACGACATCACCTCGTGGATCCGCGCAAACCCCGGACGCTCCACCGACGTGGTGGTGTTACGCGACGGTGGCCAGGTCACCTTGCCTTTGGTGGTCGCCGATGTCGAACGTCCGGTGTTCGACGAACTGGGCGAGCCCACCGGCGCGGTGGAGCAGGTCGGCTTCCTGGGTGTGAGCCCGGTCTTCGAGTACCAGGCCGAACCCATCTCAGCGGTGCCGGCCTACATGTGGGACCTGACCTACCGCTCGGCTGCGGCATTGATCTCGCTGCCGATCCGTGTCTACGAGCTGGTCGACGAAACCTTGATCGGCGGGGGAGAGCGCTCGCTGGATTCGCCCGTCTCGGTGGTCGGCGCTTCGCGTCTCGGCGGTGAGGTCGCGGCAATGGAGCGTCCACTGGAATCGAAGATCGCGATCTTCCTAGGCCTGGCTGCGTCGTTGAATCTGTTCTTGTTCTTGTTCAACCTGCTGCCGATCCTGCCGCTGGATGGTGGACACGTAGCTGGCGCGCTGTACGAGTCGGTCAGGAGATTCATCGCTCGAGTGCGTGGCAAGCCGGACCCCGGACCGGTCGACACCGCGAAGTTGTTGCCCGTGGCGTACGTAGTTGCGGGAGTGTTGCTCGCCGTGGGTGTAGTGGTGATCTGGGCCGATTTGGTCCGACCCATCACCTTGGGTTGATCGCTCACCCCAGAGCGAACCACCCACGCGGTCCGTGGCGACAGCAGGTGCGGACCGCCTTGAGTACGCATCGGTCCGTCCCGCAAGCGAATCCGTCAAGGGGCCGTTGCCTCATTGGTCGGCCATAATGAGGGAGTGTCGATAAGCCTGGGAATGCCCGCAGCACCGCCGCCGGTGGTAGCGCCCCGTCGCAAGACCCGCCAGATCGTTCTCCGCCACGACAAGCACCCCGTAGCCGTGGGCGGGGATGCGCCGGTGAGTGTGCAGTCGATGGCCACGACCGTGACCGCCGACATCAACGCGACATTGCAGCAGATCGCGGAACTGACCGCTGCAGGCTGCCAGGTCGTGCGGGTGGCGGTTCCCTCGCAGGACGATGCCGATGCCTTGCCGATCATCGCCAAGAAGTCCGGTATTCCAGTGGTGGCGGACATTCACTTCCAACCCAAGTACGTGTTCGCTGCGTTGGAAGCCGGGTGCGCGGGTGTTCGGGTGAACCCCGGCAACATCAAAGCCTTCGACGACAAAGTGGGGGAGATCGCGCGTGCTGCGAAGGACATGGGCACG
>JBMTHB010000174.1:0-3875 GCA_049435845.1 Candidatus Nanopelagicales bacterium
GAGCGTGCGAGACAGGTAGCTGGCAACGCGGGTAACTGCCGAACCCGAACAGCGAGGATTGCCGCGCGGCTCAGCTTGCTCCTCCACAGGAAGTGCATCCGTCAAGCCCAGGAATCCCTGTGCTGTACCGAAGTTGTTGGCCGCCGAAGACGTTCTGTCGTTGCGTAGTGCCCCGCCGTACGTGCGTCCACACGGGATGATCCGTGCTTGCAGCCAACGCTGGCCCGCGGAGACGGTTGCCGCATTGGCGCCCACCGCATCAAGCGCATTGAGCACTAGTCCAGTACTGCTGGCGTCCGGTGTTCCACCGAAGTTATAGGGCCATGCAGCGAGGCGACCTGACGTCTGCGCGCCGCGTACCAACGCAGCCGCGGCGCGGGATGCAGCCCGATCCTGATCGACGGCCTCAAGTGCCATGGCAGCAAGCGCTGTGGAATTCGTATCCGGTCCGGTGAACGCTTGCGGATCGCTGGGTGCGCAGGGAACGGACGTGTCCGCGCGATAGGACTGGAAGCTGCCGTCGGCGCACTGTTGATCGACCAGCCACTCGATCGCTGACGCAGTTGGCCTGACGCCGACGGACGTCAGGCCCAGAATCGCCAGAGATTGACGGTAGATCGCGTCGCCAGCTGGATCCGTTGCGCCGTACAGACCGCTGTCCGCTGCCTGAGCCGGCGAAGTCAGCAGTGTCAGCGACAGTGTCGCCGATATCGCCGCCGCGGCGATTGACACCACGACGGACTTCTTGGTTCGGGTGACCATGGGTCTACCTCTTTCGGGTGAGCGGTCCGGAGCGACGTCCCTGTGGCCGCCCAACGAAAATCCCTCATGCGGTGGGCATGAGGGACGCGTCAGGGGATGACCCGTGGACTCGTCCCGTTACCTCGACGGATGGAGCCGCTCGCGCTCGCCAGGTGCTCCGACTTATCCGCCTATCCGACCTCGGATCGCGAACTCACGGTTGCGGGACAGCGCCGGATTCCCACCGGCTTCCCCTGGACGTCGAGCGCGTGCATTCAGTTGTTATGCGAATCCGACCACTTTCCGGTCCCGCTGTCAAAGCCCCGCGCGCGGACTGTGCCCGGTGTTCAGGCTAGTTGAATCGGGTACTACTCAGCGGGGTGCAAGTTCATCGTGTACGCGGGTGATCCATCGTGGATCAAGGTCACTTGATCGACGCCTTGATCGAGTAGGGCCCGGAAGGCTTCGCCGAGCCAGGACTCCGCATCGGCCTGATTTCCGAACTCCTGATCGGTACCGGCAGCGGGTGTGAGGCTCGTGCCGTCGGACGCCTCGTATCGCCAGATCCATCCCATGGTGCGCTCCTTTCCCCGGCCCTGGTTCACGGCCTCGGGTTGGGTGATTCGGTGAGTGCGGCATCGGTGATCACCAGATCACCGAGTGCGTAGTCGATGGCGCTCATGACATCGTCGGGCAAAGTGACGCCAGCGGCCTTGACGTTCTCGTCGATCTGCTCAGGACGGGAAGCACCGATGATCGCTGCTGAAACATTCGGGTTGCGCAGCACCCAGGCGATGGCCAATTGGGACAAGGTGAGGTTCATGTCCTGCGCTATAGGCACCAAGCGCTGGACCGCTTGCAGGACGTCGTCACGCATCCAGCGTTCGATCATCTGCGCACCTTCGCCGCCTGACGCCCGGGACCCGGCCGGAGGTTGCTGACCCGGGAGGTACTTGCCGGTCAGCACACCCTGGGCAATCGGGGACCACACGATCTGACCCACGCCCGCGTCCTCGCATGTGGGGACGACCTCCGCTTCGATGACCCGATAGAGCATCGAGTATTGCGGTTGATTGCTGATGATGCGATCAAATCCCATCTCGGTTGCGATGCGGATCGCATCGCGAATTTGTTCGGCCTTCCATTCCGAGACGCCTACATAGAGAATCTTGCCCTGACGTACGAGGTCGTCGAATGCGCGCAAGGTCTCTTCGAGGGGAGTTTCGTAGTCGTAGCGATGTGCCTGGTAGAGATCCACGTAATCGGTCTGTAGTCGACGCAGTGAATTCTCGCAGGACTCCATGATGTGTTTGCGCGACAAACCACGATCATTTACGCCCGGGCCGGTGGGCCAGTACACCTTGGTGAAAATTTCCAGGCCTTCACGGCGCTGTCCGCGCAGAGCGGCTCCCATCACGTCCTCGGCCCGCGTTCCGGCGTAGACGTCGGCAGTGTCGAACGTGGTGATACCGGCATCGAGTGCGGCGTGGATCGTGGCATGCGCCGTGGCATCGTCCACTTGTGATCCGTGGGTGATCCAGTTCCCGTAGGTGATCTCACTGATCTTCAAACCGCTGCGGCCGAGGTGTCGGAACTCCATATTCCGGAGCCTATGCCCGGCGACTGGCGAAGGGATGCCCGACTAGCTCACGCTGCGGTGACGATGACCGTGCTACGTCCGGTCAGGTGGACGATCCCGTCCGCGACCTGCGGTGCTACGGCGTCGGTGTACAGGACTACATCGGCGGAGGCGAACGAACCGGGAAGGTGGAACTCCACACTTGCGTCCTGCGCGTTCATCGCGATCAGGAAGCGCCGCCCGAGGACCTGCTCGGTATCTCCCTTGAGGTCGGTCGTGAGATCCGTCAGGGGATTGTCGGCGATGATCATGCCCAGGCATCTGTGATCGGGGCTGTGCCAGTCATCGTGTTCCAGGCGCCGGCCATCCGGGTGCCACCACAGCACATCCCCGGAGACCGCATCGGATTCCTCTGCGAAAAAGTGCTGTCGACGGAAGGCCGGATTGCTCTGCCGGAGATGGATGAGCGATGCGGTGAAGTCGACGAAGTTCTGCTGCCACGGATGCCAATCCCAGTCGTACCAGCTGATGGGATTGTCCTGGCAGTAGGCGTTGTTGTTGCCGAATTGAGTGCGCCCGAATTCGTCGCCGCCGCAGATCATGGGAACGCCCGACGCCAGGACGCATGTGGTCAGCAGGTTGCGCATCTGTCGGTGACGGAGCGCATTGATCGCAGGATCGTCCGTCTCACCCTCGACCCCATAGTTCGCGGACAGGTTGTGATCGGTGCCGTCGCGCCCTTGTTCGAGATTCGCGTCGTTGTGCTTGTGGTCGTAGGTCACGAGATCACGCAGCGTGAAGCCGTCGTGCGCCGTCACGAAGTTGATGCTGGAGAAAGGTCGGCGTCCGTCAGGTGCGTATAGGTCCGCGGATCCGGTCAAGCGCCAGCCCATGTCCGCCAGGGTCGCCGATCCGCGCCAATACGAGCGCGTGGTGTCGCGGAATCGATCGTTCCACTCCGCCCACAGCACCGGGAATCCACCAACCTGATAGCCGCCTGGTCCGACGTCCCAGGGTTCGGCGATCAGTTTCAGTCGCCTGAGCACCGGGTCCTGTTGGATCGCCGACATGAAACTGCCGAGCATGTCGACTTCATGCAGCGAGCGAGCCAGCGTCGACGTCAGGTCGAATCGGAAGCCGTCGATGTGCATCTCGGTGGCCCAATAACGCAGCGAGTCCAAGATCATCTGCAGCACGTGTGGATGGGAAGCATCGAGGGTATTGCCGCATCCTGTGTAGTCGATGTAGTCGGAGCCGTCTTCCGTCAAGTAGTAGTAGTCGTCATTCCCGATACCGCGGAAGGACAGGGTCGGGCCGTCCACGCCCCCTTCGGCGGTGTGGTTGTAGACGACATCGATCACCACCTCCAGTCCAGCAGCGTGATACGCCTTCACCATCGTTTTGAACTCGTCGACCTGCTGACCCCGGGATCCTGCGGAGGAGTAGCGCGCATGCGGGGCGAAGAATCCGATGGTGTTGTACCCCCAGTAGTTCGTCAGGCCGCTGCGCAGGAGATGGATTTCCGACACGAAGTGGTGCACCGGTAGGAATTCCA
>JBMTHB010000175.1:0-3866 GCA_049435845.1 Candidatus Nanopelagicales bacterium
GCACGCGATCGTTCACACCCCGGATGTCGTCGGGATCGGGCGCCAGGAACGCGGACACGCGCAGTCCGTCGGCAGTGAAGATCGACACAACATCGGTGAGGTACTCCTCGCCCTGGGCATTGTCCGAACCGAGGCGATCGATCGCGGAGTCGAGAGCTTGAGCATCGAATGCATACATGCCGGAGTTGATCTCGTCGACTTCACGTTGCTCATCTGTCGCGTCGCGGTCTTCGACGATCGCAGTGACGGCCTCACCATCGCGCACGATCCGGCCGTAGCCGGTGGGATCGCCGACCCGGGCGGTAAGCACGGTGCAGGCACCCACATGCGCGGCCATCAACTCAGCCAGGGTGCCACCGGTCAGCAGTGGGGTATCGCCGGTGACGACGACCACCGGCCCGGACACCTGCGCGCCGCGCGCAGCCAGATCCTGCAGAGCGATCCGAACCGCATGCCCTGTCCCCCGCTGCTCGCTTTGCACAACGGTCAACACCCACGGCGCGACCTCGGCCAGATGGGCCGACACCTGCTCTCGACCGTGGCCGATGACTACCACCACGTGCTCGGGCTCGAGATGGGCGGCCGCTTCGATCACGTGACCGAGCAGCGATCGTCCCGCCACTTCATGGAGCACCTTTGGCACGGACGACTTCATCCGCTTGCCTTCGCCCGCTGCCAGGATGATCACGACCGAGGGACGAGTGCTCACGGCGTCATCATGGCGCATCTTCACAGGAGCGCGCAGCCGGATTCTCTGCTGACGGGGCTTCCTAGATCGCCCCTGCGCACACCTCGACCTATCGCACCTTCCAAGTCCGGTACCACTCATGTCCGGCGAACTCTTGTTTTGCTTTCGCGCCCTTCGGGAGCGTGATGATCCGGACCGTCACCTGCGTCTTCTTCTTGGGCTTCTTGATGGTCAACTGGCCTGACTTCTTGTTGAAGGTCCACGTGCACCCGGTGCAGAAAACCTCGGCAGACAAGGTCGTGTTCTTGGGGTGGCGCACTGTGGTCACGACGGTGGTCTTCTTCCCGAGCTTCTTCTTCGCTGCTCGCGCCTTAACGTGCATCGGGACGGCCGGCTTTATGACGGTGATTGAGGACCACGTCGAAGTCAAAGGTTGGCCAGCCGCGTCCAGGGCCGTGATCGTCGGCTCATAGACGATGTTGTCACGTACAAGCGCAACACCGGAAATCACGCCTGTCCGAGGGTTGAAGGTTAACCCCTCAGGAATCTCACCATCGATTTTAAACGAGGCGACGGTGGGCAGTGCCGAGACAGTCGGGGTGATGGTCGTGCGCAGTCCCGATCCAATCTCCGAATACTCCGGGTATCGCATCCACGGGATCTGTCCAGCCTCGCTCGTGATGATGAATGATGAGTCGACGGACCCGTAGTCGTCGGTCATCCGAATACGCAACGGAATGGGTGTCGGGTCCGGTGCAGACGGAGTTCCGGCGATGACACCTGTCTTCTCATCAAGCGTCATACCCGCGGGCAGCGATCCACAAACGAGCGTGTACGTGGTCGGGCCGTGAGCGTTGACTTCGAAAGGTGTCACCGTCAGGGGCGAGCCGATGCTTGCGCGGATCTGGTTCGGGTAGTTGGCGGCGTGGTGCGGGTCATCGACGTGGATGGCGACGTCCGAGACTCGACGGGTTCCGTCGGGAGCTATCGCGGCGATCTTCGGCGTCCAGGTGCCGACCGTCTCCGGAGTGCCTGAGATCACACCCGCTTGCGGATCCAAGTAGACACCAGGCGGCAGGGAACCGTCGATGAGAGCGAACGTGGAGCCTGCTGCTACCTCGGCGAGGTTCGGCGCGAAGCTGAATGTCGCCCCGACCGATCCATGCATATCGGTGTAGACCATCCCGGCAGGTGCCACGCACGGCGTCGCGATGCCGGATGCTCCTGAGCCTCCTGGTCCACCTGTGGTTGCCCCTTGAGCGCCGGAGGCAGCACCGGGTGTGGTGCCTCGGGCACTGGCCGGCCCCGCAAGAACGGTCCAGGTGAACGGAGCAATGGAGGTGACGGTGTTGGCCGGGCTGGTCGCCGAAACAGTGACGGTGCGGGGACCTTGCGGTGCCGTGGGCGTCCACGAGATCTGACCCGTCGCCGGATCGATCGTCATTCCCGCCGGAGCCCCCGCGGCGAGCGAGAAGGGCCCGCTCCAGCCTGATGTCGAGGCGGGGGTGACGGATTTCGCTACCCCGATAGGAGAAGAAACATCCGGGTAATAGGGGGCGCCGCTGCCGGCTACGGCGAACGTGCTGAAGTCAACATCTGTCGAAATCGACTGCCCCGACCGCGAGGCCGTGAGCGTCACATGGACTTTCGTTCCAGCAGTCGTCGGCGTCCCTGAGATCACTCCGGTTCCGGGATCTAGCGTGAGCCCGGGGGGTAGGGCCCCGCCGGTGACCGAGAACGTTGTCCCTGCCAACTGTGCGCCTGTGGGTGCCGTGGGTGTAAGCGGCGTGATCGGTTGACCCACGGGCGTTGTCATGGCGGTCTGGGGGTAAGTGAAGGTCAAGCCCTGGTCGATGTTGATCTTCAGCGAGGTCTTGGTAACCGACGAACCCTGCGGTGCTACACAGCCGCTTGATCCCGCTGGACCCTTGTCAAACACCTGAACCGTAAGTGACCCCGAAGCAAGCGAGGTTGGCGTTCCGCTGATCGTTCCGGACGTCGGGTTAATGTCGAGCCCAGGGAATCTGGTGCACAAATCTTGCGCGTAGAAGAAGCCGCTGACCCCCTTCGCAGAAGGCTTGGCCGTCACCGGGCTTCCGGTCAAACCTGCGATGTCCCCATAAGTAATCTGCCCAACAGGTGGCAGCGAAGGCTTTATTTGCCACGTCACGGTCGTGTAGGCCGGCTGGAAGCGACAAGCGATCGGGCAGTCTCCCAGCGCGATGGTGGTTGCACCGTTGCCGCCCGCAGTGGGGGTCCCCGTTATCTCGCCCGTCACGGGATCGAGCGAGAGTCCCTTGGGCAGCCCGGGCTTTCCAACGGTGAACCTTGCCTGGACGGCGGCAAGATCTTGCGGTCTTGCATTCGTCATCGGTGAAGTCGCGGGAATCGCCTTCCCTTCTGTGCCACGAATCGTCGGGTAGGTCAGAGTCGGCTTTTCTCCCACGATGCGACGAATGGACGACCAAGGGCCCACAGTCGACCCGAGCTTCGCGCGGGCTCGCACTTGGACGTCGAGCGGCACCGGGATGGATTCGGGGATCGACCACGAGCCCGCAACGCAGCCGATATTGGTGCAGGTGGCGGCCCCGGCGATCGCTGTCTTTGGAGCACGTCCCGCAATGGTGTACTCAACTTCGACCTGAGTACCGGGGGGCACCTCACTGGGGAAATTCACGTTGCCGCTCGCTGTGCCGCCGCTGATCTGCATGTACTGGAGGTCCGCTTGAGGCAATGTGCACGTGGGCTGGGCGGTCATAGGGGACCCGTCCACGCGACCTTGCGGATTGTTGGCACGGGAGAAGAAAGGAGTCAGCGTCACTTGATCCCCACACTTCACTGACGTCGGGGGCGTTTGGTCACCCGAAGTACTCGAGAACCAGCGGAGCTCCCAGCCGAGTGGCTGATTGGGAACGGTCCAGGTGACGGTCTGGAAGGCCTCGCCACCCTGATTCATGATGGCGCCGTACCCGACGGAGGCGGTGGGTGGACTGGGCGTGGGGTCCGGAGTGAACGTGACGTTCTTGGTGACCGTTTTCGTCTCGCCCGTGGCGGTGATGGTCAGAGTTCCCGTGCACTCGAAGTCCTCTGGACCATTCCCTAGGACGATTGCCCCCTTCGTCACATAGTCGGAAGGGGAACTCGCAATCGTGACACCATTTCGCGCAATCGATACGAA
>JBMTHB010000176.1:0-3848 GCA_049435845.1 Candidatus Nanopelagicales bacterium
GTTGATCGAGGGGAGAGGTGTGGAGCGAGAGCATCGCGATCCGACGTGGTATCGCCGGTTGCCTGGCTCGCCCGCGGTGCTTCGCGCTGAACGACCGGACAACGGACATCGCCCTAGTGTCCCGCACGTGCCTCGCTGAGGCTATGCGGACCTCATCTGCCGACTTGGTCCTCGAGGGAGACGGCGACGTAGGGCTCACCCGTCACGATGGTCACAACGCGGCGGGAAACGGACACGGCGTGATCGGCGTAGCGCTCGTAGTATCGAGACAGCAGCGTGACGTCGATGGCTTCCTCCACGCCGTACTTCCAGGTGGGGGAGAGGACGATGGTGAAGAGCTCCCGGTGGAGACGATCCATCTGCTCGTCGTGTTGCGCGATATCCGCGCAGAGGGCAACGTCCTTCGTGGCGATGACTGCGCCGGTCTTGGAGACGATCGCCTCGGCGAGTGCCCCCATTTCCGCGAAGGTCGCGCGCAATTCCTGGGGAACAGCAACCTTCGGAAATCGCATACGGGCC
Source organism: Candidatus Nanopelagicales bacterium (assembly GCA_049435845.1). Classification (GTDB taxonomy): domain Bacteria; phylum Actinomycetota; class Actinomycetes; order S36-B12; family S36-B12; genus S36-B12. The sequence goes on from JBMTHB010000176.1 coordinate 520, forward strand.
TGCTTTGCTACGTGCTCGGCAAGGTCGCCCATCCGCTCCAGCGAGCTCGCAATGCGCAAGGCACCGATGATCACTCGAAGATCTGTGGCAACCGGCTGCTGCAGCGCGACCAGTTCATAGCAGCGTTCCTCGACGTCGCTGGCGAGCGTGTCAATTTTGGCGTCGAAGTCGATGACCGCCTCAGCGAGCGATAGGTCGGCATCGAGCAGCGCCTGGGTCGCCCGGTTCATGGCCGAGCCGACGAGTCGCGTCATCTCGACAAGATCGACGTTGACCCGATCCAGTTGCTCGTAGTAGGCCGCGCGCATGTGTCCGCCTTGGATTTCGAGGGTGCTCCGACAGGGATGTAGTCCCGTCAGGTTACGCCCTCACGGAAGGGATCCCTGTCCACAACATGAACGAAAATCGTCGCAAAGGTGAATTTTCGGTTGTCTAGATGAACGATGGACCAAACATGTGCAGTCAGCGGGTTCGTGGGTGAACTCCCAGGCCACCTCGGACCTATCCTGCGCTCGTGGCTCTTCGCAGGCGCTCAGGCATCGACGCCCCGGGGGTGAATCGCTCACTCGAGGCCCGTCCCGCCGTCCCGGATGAGGTCATCCGAGTTCTGTCGGTCCTGCCGTCTGCGTCCATCGTGACCGCACCCGATGGGGCGGTGCTGCGCGCCAGTTCTCGCGCGCTCGCCCTCGGGCTCGTCAATCGCAGTTCCTTGACTGTGCCCGACATCATCCGGCTCGTCGAGCGGGTGAGTGATGACGGCAATGCCCGTGAGCAGGAAATGCGCGTCCGGCGCCCACCCCTGGGTCGGGAGCTACTCGAATTGCGTGTTCGTGCCGCCGCGCTGGGGACGGGGGCGATCTTGATCCTGATCGATGATCTCGCCGAGGAGCGTCGCGTCGATGCCGTCCGACGGGACTTCGTCGCGAACGTCAGTCACGAGTTGAAGACACCGGTCGGGGCGCTGTCCTTGCTCGCCGAGACGGTGTTGTCCGCCGCGGACGATCCCCAGCAAGTGCGCCACTTCGCCGAACGCATGCAAACCGAAGCCGCACGGCTCAGCAGTCTGATTCAAGACGTCATCGATCTTTCCCGACTGCAAAGCGACGACCCGATGACGCGCGCTGAAGTCGTGAACGTCGACGACTTGTGCACGCGCGCCCTCGATGAGGTACGCACGCTGGCCGCCGGCAGGGAGATCGAACTCATTCGCAGCGCAGACTCTGGTGCGGAGATCTACGGAGACCGCGCTCAGTTGCTCACCGCCCTGCGGAATCTGCTGATCAACGCGATCGTCTACTCCCCGGTGCACACTCGAGTCGCCGTTTCCTCCCGCCTCCACGAAGGCATCGTCGAGATCACGGTGAAGGATCAAGGCATCGGAATCCCCGGCCACGACCTCGATCGCATCTTCGAGCGCTTCTACCGTGTCGACCCGGCCCGATCACGATCGACTGGTGGCACCGGCCTCGGTTTGGCCATCGTGAAGCACGTGTGCCAGAACCACGGGGGAGAGTGCACGGTGTGGTCGGAGGTGAACACCGGCTCGACGTTCACTCTGCGTTTGCCTGCCTACGACCCGCAGATCGGTTCCTCGCGAGAGCCGCAGGAACTGGAGATGGATATCGTTGCGAGTCCTGACCAAGGAGGACGTCCATGACTCGTGTGTTGGTCGTCGAGGACGAGGAGTCTTTCTCCGAGGCGTTGTCCTTCATGCTCGAGCGTGAAGGGTACGAAGTCGTCGTCGCCGCAGACGGCAATACCGCACTGGACCAATTCGAGAAGGTCGGACCCGATCTGATCCTGCTCGACCTCATGCTGCCCGGACTTCCGGGAACCGAGGTCTGTCGTCAGATCCGTACTCGTTCGCAGGTGCCGATCATCATGCTCACCGCGAAGGACGGTGAGGTGGACAAGGTCGTGGGCCTGGAACTCGGGGCCGACGATTACGTCACCAAGCCGTTCTCCTCCCGCGAACTGCTCGCTCGGCTGCGGGCAGTGCTGCGCCGCCACGGCGATCTCGACGAATTACTGCCGGCGGCCGTCGAAGCCGGTCCCGTGCGGATGGACGTGGAGCGCCATGTGGTGACCGTCCGAGGGGAGCAGGTGACCATGCCGCTGAAGGAGTTCGATCTCTTGGAGATCCTGGTACGTAACTCCGGTCGAGTACTCACCCGCGCCCAATTGATCGATCGGGTCTGGGGTTCGGATTATGTGGGAGACACCAAGACCCTCGACGTGCACGTGAAGCGACTGCGTTCCAAGATCGAAGAGGATCCGGCGAACCCGGTCCACTTGGTGACGGTGAGAGGCCTGGGCTACAAGTTCGAGAGTCAGTAGTCGCCTGAGTTCCCGAGCAACTACATAGCCGGTGGAACGGGCTCTATTCCTTCGTAGTAGCCCTCCGCCGGAACGACGAGTACCTCCACCTCCACGATGCCGGCACGTTCGAACTGCAGCGTCACCGGAACGTAGGTACTCACATCGGCATCGAAGCGGTAGGAGTTGATCCATCGGTCCGCGCCGAAACCGAAACCGACAGATGCCGCTGGTAGTAGCTCGACGATGTCACCTGTCACGTACGCGGGGCTGTCCCCGATCTGCACGCCGAGTAGCGCATCCGGCTCAGGATCGCCGTTGATGATCCGCGTGATCAAGGTGGCGCTGCCCGACCCCTCAGGACCGGCTACCAACGTGAGATTCTCGGCGCGGACGTTGCCGACCTGAGCCTGCACGCCGTTGCCGGTTAATTGCGAGTTCTGCAGGTTGGTCTGAGCCCCCATTCCGTTGAAACAGCCGGTCAGAGCGAAGCTAGAGGCGAGAAGTCCGCTGGCGAGAAGGATGCTGGTCGATTTGCGTATCGGCACCACCGCAGAATATCGGTCCGACCCCCGGTGGTAGAATCGCCGTTCTGGAAAGGGGTTCCTCTCAATGGCATTCAACGTCGGAGACACGGTCGTCTACCCGCACCACGGCGCAGCAGTCATCGAATCTGTGGAGATGCGCAAGATCAAGGGCGAGGACCGGGAGTACCTGGTACTGCGCGTCGCCCAAGGCGATCTCACGGTTCGGGTACCAGCGGACAACGTTGATCTCGTGGGAGTTCGTGACGTTGTGAATGCCGAGGGTCTGGACAAGGTCTTCAATGTTCTTCGCCAGCCGTACACCGAGGAACCCACCAACTGGTCGCGCCGCTACAAGGCGAACCTGGAGAAGCTCGCATCCGGCGATGTCATCAAGGTCGCCGAGGTCGTCCGCGACCTATTCCGCCGGGAGCAGGAGCGTGGCTTGTCGGCAGGCGAGAAGCGCATGCTGGCCAAGGCACGCCAGAT
>JBMTHB010000177.1:0-3813 GCA_049435845.1 Candidatus Nanopelagicales bacterium
CCATGGCCATGGCCGACATCTGCTCGTCATGGACGGAGCCGCGCGTGTAGGCGTCAATGAGCCAATCGATTTGCGCATCGCTAAGGGCTTCGCCATCACGCTTGGAGCGGATGAGGTCTACGGCAGCGTAGGGATCGCTGGCGCTCACGAATCACTCGCCGTGTGACCCGCCATGAGCAGTCCGATCCGGCCTCGATCAGCATCCTGCGCGTCCATGGTGTCGACGAGACGGCCGTCGTACATCACCGCGATGCGGTCGGCCAGTCCGAGCACCTCGTCGAGTTCCGCAGAGACCAGGAGGACGGCGGCCCCACGATCCCGGGCGGCCACGATCTGCGAGTGAATGAACTCGATGGACCCCACATCGACGCCACGGGTCGGCTGCGAGGCGATGAGCAGGCTGGGATTGGCCGCGAGTTCGCGGGCGATGACGACCTTCTGCTTGTTGCCGCCCGACAGCGACTGCACCGTGGATTGCGCCGAGGGGGTGCGGATATCGAACTGGCCGACGAGCTCATCGGCCAGAGTCGTCACCGCACCACGATTTCGCACTCCGAAGCGTGAGAACTCAGGCTCGTCGAATCGATCCAGGACCAGATTGTCTGCGACCGAGTACCCGCCGACAAGGCCGTCGGTCTCTCGATCCTCGGGGACGTGGCCCACCCCCATCGCGTGGATGTCATGCGGCGAACGACCTCGCGCGTCTTGTCCGTTGACGGTAATGGTGGTGGCGCGACTTGACCTCAGCCCTGTGAGGGCTTGCACCAATTCACGCTGTCCGTTGCCTTCGACTCCCGCGATGCCAAGAATCTCGCCTGCCCGCACCTGAAGGCTGACATCGCGCACAGCGGGAAGGCCGATGTCGTTGTTGGCCGAAAGATCCACAACGTCGAGAACGACATCGCCCGGCTGCGCCTCGGTCTTGTCCACGGTCAGAAGCACGCTGCGACCCACCATCATCTGCGCGAGTCCGGCAGCATCGATCTGGTCCGGCGTCGTAGTCCCGACGGCCCTACCACCACGCAGCACCTCGATTGTGTCGGCGAGCGCAAGGACCTCGCGGAGCTTGTGCGTGATGAAGATGACCGCAACTCCGGAGTCCGCGAAACCCCTGATGACACGGAGGAGATCGTCGGTCTCCTGCGGCGTGAGTACGGCGGTGGGCTCGTCGAGGATGAGAACGTCGGCCTTGCGGTAGAGCGCCTTGAGGATCTCGACCCGCTGCTGGGTGCCGACCGGCAGATCTTCGACCCGCGCATTGACATCAACCTGGAGGCCGAACTCCTCGGCAAGGCGAGCTACTTCGGCGGTGGCCTTGCGCATGTTCACAAACGGGCCCCGATGCGGCTCGTCCCCGAGGATCACGTTTTCCGCAACGGTGAAGACGGGCACCAGCTGGAAATGCTGATGCACCATGCCGATACCCCGTCGAATCGCGTCACGGGGACCCTTGAGCCGCACAGACTCGCCCTTGATGAGGATCTCGCCCTCGTCCGGCTCGTAGAGCCCGTAGATCATCTTGACGAGCGTCGACTTCCCGGCGCCGTTTTCGCCGAGAAGGGCGAGGATCTCGCCACGATGCACCTTCAGCGATACATCGGAATTCGCCACGACCCCCGGGAACCGCTTGGTCAGGCCTCGGGCCTCGAGCGCCATCTCGCTTGATGCGCTCATCGCCTAATCCTTCTCATACGGTCGTCCGACAGCAGCCGGTGGTTTGATGCGTCCCGAGACGATCGCCAGCAGAACGATGGTGAGCACGTACGGCAGCATGTTGACGAACTGCGGAGGGATATCCACGACCGCGTCGGCCTGCAGTTGGCTCGCGACACCCTGGGTGAGCCCGAAGAAGAACGCCGCCGCGAGGGCCCCGATGGGATTCCACGCGCCGAAGATCATGATTGCGAGAGCGGTGAAGCCGCGTCCCGCGGTGAATCCACGCTCGAAGGTGCCGGCGGCCTCGAGAGAGAGGTAGGCGCCTGCGAGCCCGGCGAGACCGCCAGCAATGGTGACGTTCCAGAACCTCGTGCTCTGCACTCCGATGCCCGACGTGTCGGATGCGCTCGGCTTCTCACCGACGGACCGCGTGCGCAGACCCCACACAGTCTTGAAAAGCAGGACCCACAGCAGCAGCGCGATGATGATGGCGGCGTACGTGAAAAGGCCGTTGTCAAAGAAGACCGGACCGACGAGGGGGAGGTCGGCCAGGATCGGGATCCGCAGGGTCGGCGTGACTCCGGGCAGGGTGAATCCCTGCGCGTAGAAGAAGCTGGTCAGCCCGGCAGCGAGGATGTTGATGATCGTGCCCGCGATGATCTGGTCCATCTTCCAAGTGACCGCTCCGGTCGCAAGCATCGCGCCCATGATCATGCCGGTGCCGACGCCGATCATGGTGCCGAGGAGGAGGCTGCCGGTGATCGCGGCTCCGAAGAAGCCGGCGAAGGCACTCATGAGCATCTGGCCCTCGATACCGATGTTGATCACGCCCGAGCGCTCGCACATGATGCCGACCATCGCCGCGATGATGAGTGGCACGGCGTAGCGCAGCGAGAAGGCAAGCACGGACGTCGTCTTGGTGGCGTCCATCACGTAGAAGATCACGATGGCGATGCTGATGACGATTGCCAGAGCGTAGGCCCACTTGGCGTTCACGAGCCCCACCCCTTCGTCACCGTCGTCTGCTTGATCGAGCGATTGCGGAAGAGCAACCTCGCGACGATCGGCGCTGAGACAAAGAGCAGCGTGAGAGCCAGGATCACGCTGACGACCTCGGGCTCGATCCCCGTTTGGAACTGCAGGGATGACGAGCCCGCCCGAAGGGTGCCTACGAGCAGGGCCGCCGGGATGGTGGCAAGCGGGTTCGCGCGGGCGAGCAGGGCGATGGTGATGCCGTCGAAGCCGAGACCGATATTGAACGCGGGCTCGAATCGACCGGTGATGCCCATGGTCTCGACGGCGCCACCCAACCCTGCGAGCCCTCCGCTGACCGCCATGGCAAGCAGGATCGTGCCCTTGACTGAGATGCCCGCGTAGCGAGCTGCGCTGGGGTTCATGCCGACCGTGTTGAAGCGGAATCCCTGTGTGGTGCGGACCAGATACCAGCCAAAGAAGACCGCGACGAGCAGGGCGAGGAGGAAGCCGGATGGGATCGGCCCGATGTACGGCAACATCGCGGACTCGGCGATGGGCGGTGTGCGCGAGAGCGGCTGATCTGGCTCCTTCATCGGTCGACTCGCGAGGTAGTCAACGAGGGCGATCGCGATGCTGTTGAGCATGATCGTGGTGATGACTTCGGACACGTTGCGGTACGCGCGGAGGGCACCTGCGATCGAACCCCAGGCCGCACCGCAGAGGATGCCGAAGATCAAGGCGAACGGCAGGTGCACCAGCGGTGGGAGTTGGAAGTTGTAGCCGGCCCATGCGGCACCAATGGCCCCCATGAGCAACTGTCCCTGCGCACCAATGATGAACAGGCCGGCGCGCAAGCCCACGACGACCGCGAGACCGGTGAGGATGAGCGGCGTCGACTTCTCCATGGTCCGCTCGAGCCCATCGACTGAGCCCAGGGCGTCGCGGAAGAGGACCTGATAGGCGTACAACGGGTTGACGCCCTGGATCCAGATGAGGATCCCGCCGATCGCGAATGCCAAGAGCACCGAGACGATCGGGATGACGATCGCGGGAACCTTGTCAAGGGGTCCTGACCGCCGCGGATCGGGGTCCGTGAACCCCAGATCCGTCTGGGCGGGATCAATGGTCGACATGGCGGGGAGATCCTTGCACAGAAAGCATGAGGGGGGTGGCGCATTGCGC
>JBMTHB010000178.1:0-3810 GCA_049435845.1 Candidatus Nanopelagicales bacterium
GAACGATCGCACGATGCGACCGAGATCACGACCGGATGCGGCCGCAGCGAAGGAGCCGTGGTACTGACCGATGATCGACCACCGTGCTCGGGTGTCCGGATCCACGATGGCGAGGGCGTCGGCGAGCAATTCCATCGACCACACCTGAGCAGCGATGATGATCCCCGACTCACTCGCTTCGGACTTCAGGATGTCTACCCATCCAGCGACGGCTTCGGACCGAAGTTCCGCACGAAGCCGTTCGGTCTGAGTCGTCTTCCTTGGCCACATCTGGGACATCAGTACCCGCCTGCGATACGGCCCACCGAAATGCATTGCGGGCTGGAACGGGGTCATTCCCACTACCTGGACGTCGTGTCCGCGGCGATGCAGCCCACCGGCGATCACATGGACCACCCGCTGGGCACCGCCCATTTCATCGATGTTGTTGGCACACAACACGACGCCGGTCATGAGATCACGCCCAGCGCCGTGCGCACCGAATCCACTAGATCGTCCATAGTGGCCGCAACGGGATATCCGGATGGCAGGACCGGCAGCAGATAGCGCCCAGCGCCATCGTCCGGCCGGAACACGATGGATCGACCTACGACGTCGATGAGCGCTGGATCGTCGGTCACTACCAGATCCGCATGCTCGAGGATTCGCCCCAACGGTTCCGAACGCGCGTCCTGGATGGACCCCCAAAGTCGGGTCGGGATGGACTCGGCGATGTCACCGCACGCCAGCAGGTAGCACACGTCGGACATGCGGTCATCCCACTGCGAAAGATCCAAGGGCCAATTTCGAGTGCCAGCAGCCGAAGGTGCAGGGACGTAGGCCACGATCGGTCTGTCCTTCGGCACGTCGAATGCGCCGGGAAGAAGGACACCCCGTGGACTTCTTCCGCCGGCATCGATCCGGCGCCTGGCTGCATGACTCGCTCGGCGACCCCACGCCACAGGTCCACGGGATCTCCCACCGGGACGCCATGCGACGGATGCGCGCTCACCTGCAAGGAAGGTCACGCCAGCCGGTCGATCGGCGAACGCGATGGCGGGTAGTGGCACGAACACCTTGTCGACCGGCACGTCCACGGTGCGTACCGCGGTCGTGTTCACATTCCCGCCGCGAGCCAAGCGAACTGCCACGGATCCCCGATCCGGCTTCATCAGTGGTCGATCGATGTGCACGGAGGGTCTCCCGGCGCCGAGCCAGGTGATCCGTCCTTGCGGGTCCACCGAGCCGCGGGTCAGTGGCAGCGAGACGATCACCGCGCCCTGTTTATCGACCCACACCATTTGAGCGTCGATCGGATGCGCGATCGAACCCTGTGCATCACCGGCGAAATCCGTGGTTCGGATGGAAACACTCACCCGCGAGCGATCGACCCGCAGATCGATGAGTTCGTGGAAGTAGCGGCGGGTCGAGAAAGGCATATCCAGTAGCCGCAGCGACGTAACGTCCAGCCACCATGAGTCGGGCAGCCCCAGGACACGTTGATCGATGGCACGATCCACAGGGTGGGTCCAGTACTGACGAGAGCCATCCGCCACCACCTGGGTATCCACCACCGATGCCCAGCGCTCCCACCGCATAGCCCGGCGCAGCAAGTCCAGATCCCCGCTGAGCAGTCCGAAAAGCGCCACACGCAACGCCGGTCTCACCCCGGCGAACGCGCGTGGATCGACGCCGCTGACGTAGGAGCGGAACACCTCAGCGGTCTGGAGGGCTGCCCGCTGATCCCGGTTCTCGGCAATAGCCCACAGGTACAAGTAGCCCTCATGGCGCAGGAACTTGACAGCCTTGGCCAAGCGCAGGTTTTCACTCGACTCAGCCAGGATCGCATCCATCAGTCGATTGATCTCCACGCGATCGATCACGTTGCGACGCTGCATCCGGCCTTGTGTGATCGAGATCTCCTCCGATGACCGATCGACGTTCCAGATGTACACGCACGCCTGAAGGATGCCGATACGTCGAGCGGCGTGAAAGCATCGAAGCGTGAAGACTTGATCTTCGAACAGCAAGCCTGGGGGGAATTCGATCAACTCTTCGATGAGCATCGACCTGCGATAGATCTTGTTCACGCTGATGGTGTCGTAGAGGAGTTGCGGCTCTGCTTCGAGGGAATCCACCACACGATCACGATCGTGCAACTCCGGGCGCCACGGTCTATCCGTTCCCTTGCGAACGTCGTGCCGTACCGCCATGCCGCAGACCACGTCCGCGTCCCACTTCTCGGCCGCATCGAGAAGGTTTGCGCACGCATGCGCTTCGTATTCATCGTCGGAGTCGCAGAACATGACCCACGGGGCTGTCGCAGCCTTCATGCCATCGTTTCGTGGCGCACTGCATCCCCCGGAGTTCTCTTCGCGACGAAGCAAGCGCACTCTGGGGTCTCGCGCTGCGATGGATTCCACGATCTCGGGCATACCGTCGGTCGAGGCATCATCGACCACGATGATCTCGATCGAGTGCAGGGTTTGCCGGCGAAGTGAATCGAGGGCGCGCGAGATGCGAGCGGCATCGTTGTAACCGATCAGGATCACGCTCACCAAGGGCGCGCCGGTCACGATGCGCGCCCCCGAATCTCCTCAGCACGCTGAATGAGCACAGCGGCACGCTTATCGAAGGAATGCTCCTCGGCGATCCGAGCCGCATTCCTCAGGCGTTCTTGCCGATCCGGGAAAACCTCATCGAGCGGCTCGTCGAGCAAACGCACAAGTTCGTCTTCGCTGTGGAACACCACGACCGAGGATCCGAATAACTCCTGCACCCCCGCGACGCGATCGCTGAAGACTCGGGAGCCTGACGCCACGGCATCGAACAAACGGTTCGAAAGGAAGCCGGCTTCCGCCATGTCCTTATGGTGGTCGTTGAGTACCACTCCGGCGCTGGCGTAGGCCGCAGGCAATGCGGCATTCGGAAGGAACTCCCCGGTGATCTGCCCTTCCGCCAAGAAGTCTTGCCAACCGACGCCGTAGAGTCCAAGCCGATCGGCCTGTTTCGATCGAAGCGCAGCACGCACGGCAAGTCGGAACTCTCCACGGGTCGATCCGACGAACAGCACTCTCGCTCCGCAGTCGGGGTCGCCCGCACCAGGGTGGAAGCGACGTGGGGCTGTGGCCTGGAGCAGCACAGTGGAGGCACCATCGCCAGGTGGCCGCCAGAGCGGACTCGCCACGAACACTGCGTCGAAACTGCGCACCTCATCCTCGGTGACGAGTTCTGGATGGGAGATGATCCACATCATCCATATCGAGCGTCGATCAGCGGGTGGCACGACCTCTTTCAGGCCTCGTAGCACGATCACGACGTCGTCCTCGGTTGTCGAGGCAGCTGCCGCGCCAGCACGCGAAACGACGGTGGCATCGTGGCCGGCTCGGATGAGGGCGTCGGCCAGATCACGCGCGAACCAGGTATCACCCCACTGCTCACCTGCGACACCCCTGGGTGCGGAAGTGACGATCGTCCACCGCAGCGCGCGAGAACGGCTGCGTCGGATCCGGTCGAGCACCTTCACTTTCGGCCTACACCGCCTCGCAGGAATCCCAGGCCCCAGGCGCCATGCATGGTGGCGAAGACCGACGGCAATCGAACCGCGACGGCCACATCTCGGATACGCACACCGGTCACGATGCTGGCCAGCACATTGCCCCCTGCGTAGACGGCTACAGGTATCGATCCGAGGATCACCCACGCGGGCCGGCCAGTGGCAGCACCGACCGCACCGAGGACGAGTCCGGCAGAGATTCCCAGGACGGTGACCGGAGCGGCGAGGTAGCGCACCGACACTGTGTCGGGGTGCCGACGTGCGACCTCGCGCCG
>JBMTHB010000179.1:0-3808 GCA_049435845.1 Candidatus Nanopelagicales bacterium
CCACACCGACCTAACAGTGGATCCCCACTTCGTCCCGCACCCTCGCGCGGATCAGCTCGGCGATCGCCCGGGGGTTCCCGAGTCGACGCAGCGCTCCGGACACGTCCAAGAACGCTTCGTCCAAGGACAGCGGCTCGACCAACGGGGTGATGGATCCGAAGATGTCCATCACCGTGCTGGATATCTCCGAGTAACGAGCGTGGTGCGGTGGGATGAACGTGGCATGCGGTGCGAGTCGTCGCGCCCGGGAGATCGGCATCGCCGAGTGCACGCCTAGTGCACGCGCTTCGTAGGTGGCCGATAGCACCACACCGCGATTGCCGGTGCTCGCGCCCACGATCACCGGGGTGCCGATCAACTCCGGGCGCTCCAACAGTTCGACCGACGCATAGAACGCATCCATGTCGACGTGCAGGATCGTGCAACCGGTGTCGTCGTCGCCGAGGTTCGCAGGTCCCCGCGGACGGCGCACCTGACTTCGACTCATACCCGCATCCTCCCTTCGATTCCCCGCTACCAGCCGGAGGCACCCGGACTGGAGTGCCATAACTTGCTGGGGGCGGTACTGGGGGCTCGACTGTTCGGTGGCTTACCGAGGGCGGTGCCGAAGGTGCCGGCCGGTGCGATGTCCGCGTACGGCGACTGCCGGAAACCGCTGGGGTGCACCAGCACCTTGTCCGGGGTGATCGGTTCATCCCCCGCTCGCTCCTCGGTCAACAACTCCCGCACCGCATCCAGGCCGTCGTCCTTCCATAGCCGTCGGACCTCGCCGAGATCCCAGCACCCGGTTGCCCGCATGGAGATACCGCGCGGCCCGGATCGGCGTAGGACACCGCGCACGATCAACAACCATGATCCGAACAACGTGGGTGCGTAGTGCTCTTGCACATCGTCGAAGAATGCTGCGTCGATCGGTCCGGTGGAATCGTCGAGGGTCACGAAGATCACGCGTCGACCACTACGCACCGGCGGGCTTTGGATCGCCACCTTCACCCCGGCCACCCAGACCTGGCTACCCGAGCGCCGGGTCAGCAGATCCTTGGCGGCGACTGCCCGGATGTCGCTGAGCAGATCCTTGTAGAAGTCCACGACATGTGCACTGACGTCCAGCCCGAGCACGGACATCTCCGCCCGCACTCGATCGGCCACCCCCATGTCCGGCAACCCGGTGGCGGGTACCTGCTCCACCTGCGCTCCCAGCAGATCCAAGGACAACTGCGCTTCCTGGCGTCCGACGTGTCGATCGATATCGGCCACCTGCAACAGCTGGTCGCGCCGGGTGGTGGGCGGTGGGTGCAGGGAATCGAAAGCACCCACGGTGATCAGGTTCTCCGCCGTGGGCCTGGATAACCGGGCTCGTCGATACGCATCGGCCAACGACGAGAAAGGACGACGACGTATCAACGCTTGCACTTCATCGTCGCTGATGCCCGCAACCTCGGTGAGTGGGATACGGATCGATGTCGAGGTGGATCCCTCCACGCGGTAGACATCGTCGGAGACGTTCACATCCACCCCGAGGATGTCGATGCCGTGGATCCGGGCGTCGTCGAGCAGCAGCCGCTTGGGATACATCCCTGGATCGTGGGTGAGGATCCCGGCATAGAACGCCGCGGGATGGTGCGCCTTCAACCAGGCGGACTGGTACGTCGGTAATGCGAACGCCGCGGCGTGGGCTTTGCAGAATCCGAAGGACGCGAAGGCGCGCAGGATCTCCCAGACCCGATCCACGGTCGGGACGTCGTACCCCTGGTTGATCGCGGTGGGATAGAACCACGCCCGGATGTCGTCCTGCCCTTCCGGGGAGCCCATGCTGCGGCGGCACTCGTCGGCCTCGGCCAGCGAGCAACCGGTCATCGTCGCGACGATGCGCAGCACCTGTTCATGGAAGACCACCACTCCGTAGGTCTCGCGCAGGATCGGCTCCAGATCCGGGTGCGGATACTCCGGTGCGCGCCAGCCCTGACGGGCCATCAGGAAGGGCGTGACCATGTCGGACTTGACCGGCCCCGGGCGGAACAGCGAGATGTCGATGATCAGGTCGGAGAACTCGGTGGGTGCGAACTTGCCCAGCAGTTCGCGCTGGCCGGGGGATTCGATCTGGAAGCAGCCCAGGGTCTTGGTGGATCGGATCAACTCGAAGGTGCGTGGATCATCCAGGGAGTTCCGGTCGATAGCGATCCGGATCCCGGTGTCGCGTTCTACCTCGTCGATGGCGTGCGCGATGGAGGACTGCATGCGCACGCCGAGCACATCGAGTTTGAGCAAGCCCATGTGCTCCACATCGTGCTTGTCGAAGTGGCTCATCCGATAACCGGCGGCGCTTGCCTCCACCGGGGTCCGATCCAGCAAGGTGGCATCGGAGAGCACCACCCCGCACGGGTGCATCGCGATATCGCGCGGCAGACCATCCAGACCCTCGACCAGATCCAGGAAATGATCGAGTTGACCCTCCTTCGCCAGCCGGCCGATGTGCGAATCACGCAGTTCCGGTAGATCCTCCAGCGCACTGCGCGCTTGGCGCGCCCGCACATGCGGGAAGGCCTTGGCGAAGGCATCGACCTCCGCGGCATCCAGACCGAGGGCGGCGCCGACGTCGCGGACGGCATGGCGCACCCGGTAGGTCTCCATCATCGACACGCTCGCCACCCGATCGTCTCCGAAGCGCTCGCGGATGAGGTCGTAGACCTCCAGCCTGCGCGCGGATTCCACATCGATATCGATATCCGGCAGCACTCGACGCAGCGGTGACAAGAACCGCTCCATCAGTAGTCCGTGCCGGATCGGGTCCACTCCGCTGATGCCCAGCAGATGCGCAACCAAGCTGCCGGCCCCCGATCCGCGCGCAGCGACGCGAATCCCTTCGGCCTTGACCATGTCGACTACCTCGGCGACGGTGAGGAAGTACCCGGAGAAACCCAGATCCACGATGGTCCGTATCTCGCGCTCCAAACGCTCATGCGCTTCACGCTGATCGGGGCCCAGGTACATCTCGGGTATCGCGGCCCGGCAGCGCTGCAGTAGCAGCGCATCGGCCTCGCGCACCGGATCGGACATCCGACGGCCCAGCAGCACATCGAGCTCGGGGACGAATACCTGCCCGAACCCCAGATCCCGCTGCGGATCTAACGCGCAGTACTGGGCCAGGTGCCAGGTGTCCTCGAGTAGTCGGCGTCCGCCACGTTCATCTCGACCGCCGGCCACCGCGGCATCGGCGATCTCCGCGGCGATCTGTGTCATCTCGGCTGCCGATTTCAGGTAGGCGTTCGGTTCGGCCTCGCGCTCGATACGCGGTGACGTCACGGGAACGAGCAGTCGGGAGGCATCGAGCACCCTCGCCACCTGGGCATCCTGCGGTCGGGCGTAGCGCACCGCGTTGGTCAGCACGGCGGGCAATCGCTGCTCGCGCGCCCAGCACAGCATGCGAGCGGCAGCGGCCGTCGAGTAGCGGTGCCTGCGGTGGGCGGGGAATCCCGGTTGCCGATGCGAGGTGACACCGATCACCAGGTAGCGATCGAAGATCGCGCGCCATGGCCGGGTGGCGGCTTCGGCGAGCGCCGGACGATCACCGGCTAGGTAACGGCCGGTTTCGGAATCGGCGCCGAGGATGACGACGACGCCCTCGTGATGCACGCGCAGCGCCGACCACGGCACCCACGGTTCACCGCGAACCGTGTGGGAGCCGGTATGCGCTGCACTCACCAACCGGCACAGCGACGTCCATCCGCGTGCACCCGTGGCCAGCAGCACCACACGCGGCCTGCTCTCGTCTATCCACGCACCACCGCGGCTAGGAGTGGCACGACTG
>JBMTHB010000180.1:0-3798 GCA_049435845.1 Candidatus Nanopelagicales bacterium
CCCGAGCATCTCGGTCAGCCGCTTACGGAGTTCGTATCCGTGGGTAGGTCCTTCGGCGAGCACGCCCAATACGGCGAATTCCAGGATGTCACGACGAGCCATAGTGTGGGAAAGATATATCTACTCGATATATCCGTCAACTCGAACCGTCCTTGAGCAGGCAGAACCGCACTTTAGGATGACTTCGTGGCGGTTCCTCGTGGCTCCCAGGGGCGGGCCAACTCCATCCGCGGCTCCCTGGTGCGTGGTGAGTCCGGGCAGCCAGCCAAGAAGCGAGCCGCCGCACGGACTCCCGAGCCGATTACCGACCCGCTCGCCCCCCGAGGCGCCATCGACTACGCACTGCAGCGTCGGGCCGACATCCGGCGGTTCCACCGTGGGGGGCTGCTGTCCAGTGACTTCTGCGACGCCGATCCCTACCTGTTAAAGGCCGCTCGGTTCCATGGGGAGGAAACGCAGGAGGACTGCCCGGCCTGCCACTCACCCAACCTGGTGCACCTCACCTACGTCTACGGGGACGAGCTCGGCCCGTACTCCGGCCGGATCCGGGAGACCAAGGACCTGCCCAGCCTCGCCACCCGGTTCGGCGATATCGGGGTCTACGTGGTGGAGATATGTCCGGATTGTCAATGGAACTACCTGCTGCGGACCTATCGGATCGGGGACGGTGTACCCCGCCGGGCGCTGCCCACGCCCGCCGATCTACGCAACCTCGACTGACCCTGCTCCACACCTTTCCTAAACCTCGCACCCGCCCTTTCCACTGCCCTCAACTCCGACCCTCGATTCGGACGGCGTGCCGCCACCTTCCTAGGGGGGATTTCTGATGGACTTAGGGGGCTGAGTCCCATGAGTCCCACCAGCACCGGTGGTCTCACGAGATGAGGCATTGACGAGGCAGGTTCCCTTCCCCGACCTGGTGAGGACATGAGCAGCAGCCGAGCAGCCGCGCGGAGTACCCGCCCGGCCTCCTCGCGCGCGAACTCACCCCGCGCGAACTCACCCCGCGCTGCGAATGGTCCGAACGCGACGACCGACCGTCGGGTCGACCCGCGTGCCATCCCGCCGCGCAATCCCAGTACCCCCGGTCGACGCTTCCGCGCGCAGGCGGCCGCGGGTCACGCCAGCGCAAGCACCGCGCGCGGCCCGCAGGGTGGTGGTCGTCGGTCCCGGGGCGGTGCTGCACGTTCTGCTGGCGCGGGCGGCAAGCCGCCGCGCGGCGGCACCCGACGCGGACGCAGCGGCGATGCGCGTCCCCCACGTCCACCGCGATCACCGTTGAAAGTCTTCTTATGGTTGCTCGCCGCTGCAGCGGCGATGGTCACCACCGCCGGAGTAGTTGCGTTCAGCATCCTGCTCGCGCGCACCGAGATCCCCACACCCAACGAACTCGCCACCACCGAGGCGACGGTCGTCTACTACGCCGGCGGCAAGTACGAGATCGGTCGACTCAGCGACGCCAATCGACGGGCGAGCGAAATCTCGCAGATCCCGATGCACGTGCAGCAAGCGGTGCTTGCAGCTGAAGACCGCGGGTTCTATCAGCACGGCGGTATCGCGCCGTGGAGCATCGCGCGCGCCGCTATCAACAACGTCTTCGACTCAGGTCCGTGGACGCAGGGTGGTTCCACCATCACGCAGCAGTACGCGAAGAACGCCTACCTGACCCAGGATCGCACCTGGAAGCGCAAGGCGAAGGAGGCTCTGCTTGCGTTCAAACTCGAGACGTTGGTGTCGAAGGATCAGATCCTCGAGGACTACCTGAACATCGCATTCTTCGGCCGCGACTCCTACGGCATCGAGGCAGCAGCGATGGCGTATTTCAGGAAACCCATCCAGGACATCACGCTCAGTGAAGGCGCGGTGCTCGCGGCGATCATGAACAACCCCGGTCGATTGAGCCCGGACGAGAACCTGCCGACGCTCAAGGGTCGTTGGCAGTACGTGTTGGACGGGATGCGCAGCGAAGGCTGGATCACCCAGGAAGAACGCGATGCCGCGCAATTCCCCACGATCGCCGAGCGCCAGGCCGGCAACCGACTCGGTGGGCAAAACGGTCACCTGCTTAACGCGGTGCACCAGGAACTTCTCGCCTTGGGCATCGACGAGACGCAGATCCAACGAGGTGGCCTGACGGTCGTGTCCACCTTCAGTCGTCGTGCGCAGCGCTCCGCAGAGCGCGCGGTCGAGCGCTATGGCCCGAGTTCGAAGACCAAGGGCGTGCGCATCGGTCTGGCGGCCGTGCGACCGGGCACCGGTGAAGTCGTCGCGATGTACGGCGGCCGGGACTTCATCGAGGACCAGATCAACAATGCGACACGGCAGTTCGCCCAGGCGGGTTCGACGTTCAAGCCGTTCGCGCTCGCCGCCGCGCTGGAGAACGACGTTCCGTTGAAGAGCTACTGGCAAGGCGATTCACCGGCAACCATCCGCGGCTACGAACTCACCAACTACAACGACAAGTCCTATGGCGAGATCACCCTCCTGGAAGCGACCCGCGAATCCGTGAACACCGCCTACGTAGCGATGGAGGACGCGGTGGGAGTGGACCGGGTCGCCGATGCGGCACTGCGCGCCGGCATCCCGCGCAAGACCCCCGGCATGAACCTCAAGAACCTGGACCTGACC
Source organism: Candidatus Nanopelagicales bacterium (assembly GCA_049435845.1). Classification (GTDB taxonomy): domain Bacteria; phylum Actinomycetota; class Actinomycetes; order S36-B12; family S36-B12; genus S36-B12. Next base: position 2,629 of record JBMTHB010000180.1, read on the forward strand.
TTCGTGCTCGGCACGGCGTCACCGTCGGCGGTCGACATGGCCAACGCGTACGCAACTTTTGCCGCTCGCGGTGAGCAAGCGCGCACCACGTTCATCCGCAAAGTGGTCGACGCGAACGGCTCGGTGCTCTACAAGTTCGAACCGAGTACCAAGGAGGCGTTTACGCCCGAGGTCGCCGACAGCGTGACCTATGCACTTACCGAAGTAGTGAACAACGGCACCGGAGCGAGCGCTCGCGAACTGGGACGCCCCTCGGCGGGCAAGACCGGTACGACGGACATGAACAAGAGCGCCTGGTACGTCGGGTTCACCCCGCAACTGTCCACCGCGGTGTTCATGACCAAGGAGAACAAGGACGGGGTTCCGGTCTCGCTGTACGGGACCGGCGGCCGGGAGATGGTGACCGGCGGCAGTTTCCCCGCGGCGATCTGGACCGGCTTCATGAAGGGTGCCTTGAAGAACGAGAAGGTGCTGCGCTTCCCCGACCCGCCGAAGGACGCACTTCGGGGCATGGACTGTCCGACGGTCCTGACCCCCGACATGGCGGAGGCACCGGTGGGATGCCCGACCCCGCAGATCCAGACCGAGTTCGGCCCCGATCCTGGCGACGGTGAGGCGCTTCCCGATGAAGCACTGCCGGATGATTCGGGCGAGTTCGGTCCGGCCACTGACCAGGCCGTGACCGCCTCCGCCGAGACCCGTACCCGGGACAATGGATCCCGTTCCAGCGCCGCGGAGAACAAGAAGCGCAAGCAATAGACGCGAGGGGGACCGGTGCCACGTTCGTCCTCAAGTGCTTCCATCAATAAGAACGACGACGTCATCGCACGCCCGAGCACCGAGGATCCGATCGCCCGCGCGAGTATCGAGGTGATCGGTGGACCACTCGGTGCGCGTGTTCGACGATTCGCACCCCCCTGGAGCACCCTGCGGGTATTGATCGCGCTCGCCGCCGGCGGATATCTGCTCGGCTACCTCCTGGACTATTCGTGCGTCGCCAGTGGTTGGGCATCGCCGGACCGTTACGAGCAACTGTGCTACTCGGACATCCCCGCGCTCTACGGCATCCGCGGCTTCGCCGAGGGTTACCTGCCGTATCTGCAGACTCCCCCCGGTGGTCAGCCGCTGGAGTACCCGGTTCTCACGGGTGTGTTCATGTGGATCGCATCG
>JBMTHB010000181.1:0-3791 GCA_049435845.1 Candidatus Nanopelagicales bacterium
CCGGCTCGGCATCCCGTCAGTTACTTCGACTCACGGGGATCGAATGCGCCTTCTCGCTGGGTTCCCGCATCGGGATCGAGACTTCCAAGATCCCGTCTCGGTAGGAGGCCTTGATGTTCTTCTCATCCGATCCCGACGGCAACGTCAAGGTCCGCATGAACCTTCCGTAGAAGAACTCAGACCGTTGGTCGGACTCGGTATGTTCTTCGCGCTTTCCCTCGATCGTCAACATGCCGTCTCGAATGTTGATCTGCACGTCCTTGTCCGGGTCGATACCCGGCCAAGGTCATCGGACGCCTAGAAGAGCCGTTATTGAAACCGACGGAGGACGAGCGGAACGGGTATGTGCCCAATGTCGTCTACTCCTGCGGTGCCCTCATCCAGGGACCGAGGTTGATCATCCCCTACGGCATCAGTGACTGGCGTATTCGATTCGCTGCGTTCGACGTCGAGGAGTTGCTGGGGAGAATGGTGTGATTCGGCCAGGTCACCGCTGCGGTGATCTTCTGCGACTGCATATCGAATCCCAGCAGCACTTCAACGGGTCGCGGCGAGGAATCAGATGCCGATAGCGAGGGCGAAGGTGCCCTAGGGCAACTGCTCCACGGCTCGAGACGGCGAGATGGTCACACCCCTTCCCAGCGTCCGGCGTGCACATCGTCGGCGTCGATGATCCGGTAGCCGTAGCCCTGCTCGGCGAGGAATCGTTGCCGATGCTGGGCGAAGTCCGCGTCCACGGTGTCCCGGGTGACGATCGAGTAGAAGTGCGCGGTCCGACCGTCGGCCTTCGGACGCAGCACTCGTCCGAGTCGTTGCGCCTCCTCCTGGCGTGATCCGAAGGTCCCCGAGATTTGGATGGCCACGGCCGCCTCGGGCAGATCGATCGAGAAGTTGGCCACCTTGCTGACCACGAGGACGTTCATCTCACCCTCGCGGAAGGCCTGGAAGAGGCGTTCCCGCTCCTTCACGGATGTCTCGCCGGTGATCAGCGGAGCAGCGAGGTGCTCGCTGATCTCGGCGAGTTGATCCAGGTACTGACCGATCACCAGGACCTGCTCACCTCGATGGTGGGCGATGATCTCGTCGACCAACCTGTTCTTCTCCGGCGTGCACGCCGCCAAGCGGTACTTGTCCTCCGGCTCGGCCATCGCATAGGTCATCCGATCGGGTTCGGTGAGATCCACCCGGACTTCCACGCAGTTGGCGGGAGCGATGTATCCCTGGGATTCGATCTCCCGCCATGGTGCGTCGTAACGCTTCGGCCCGATGAGGGAGAAGACATCCGATTCCCGGCCGTCCTCGCGTACCAAAGTCGCGGTCAACCCCAAACGCCTGCGGCTTTGGATATCGGCGGTGAAGCGGAAGATGGGGGCAGGCAGAAGGTGGACTTCGTCGTAGATGATCAAGCCCCAGTCGCGGGTATCGAATACCTCCAGGTGCGGGTAGATCCCCTTGCGCTTGGTGGTCAGCACTTGGTAGGTCGCGATGGTGACCGGACGGATCTCCTTCTTCGATCCGGAGTACTCACCGATCTCGTCGGGAGTGAGCGACGTTCGACGCAGGAGTTCATCGCGCCACTGACGCGCCGCAACCGTGTTGGTCACCAGGATCAGCGTGGTGGCCTGTGCAAGCGCCATCGCCAGTGCGCCGACGATCGTCTTGCCCGCGCCACACGGCAGGACGACTACACCCGACCCGCCGTACCAGAAGCCGTCCGCGGCCTCCACCTGGTAGTCGCGCGGTTGCCAGTGCGCGGTGTCCAGGGCTATCGCATGACGTTCCCCGTCCACGTAGCCGGCTACGTCCTCTGCTGGCCAGCCGAGTTTGACCAGAGCCTGCTTCAGATGGCCGCGCTCGCTGGGATGGACCATGACGGTCATCTCATCCAGACGCGCGCCGAGCAGCGGAGCGATCTTCTTGCTGCGAAGGACCTCCTCGAGCACCGCAGTGTCGATCGCCTGCAGAACCAGTCCGTGTGCTGGATCGTTCGCGATCTGCAGACGGCCGTAACGCGCCATCGTCTCGGCTACGTCGATCAACAGTGCGTGGGGAACCGGGTAACGCGAATAGCGGATGAGCGTGTCGACTACCTGCTCAGCGTCGTGACCGGCAGCGCGCGCATTCCACAGACCGAGGGGGGTGAGCCGATAGGTGTGGATGTGCTCGGGTGCGCGTTCTAGTTCGGCGAACGGGGCGATCGCCTTGCGGCAATCGTCGGCCTGATCGTGGTCGACCTCGAGTAGAAGCGTCTTGTCGCTTTGCACGATCAATGGTCCGTCGGTCATGCGCCGTCCTCGAACGAGCGCAAGATCCCTGCCAGCAGGCGAGAGCGTTCCTCCATGCCGGAGATCGAGGCCCACTCGTGATCGGCGTGTGCCCCATCGCCGATCGCGCCGAGACCGTCGAGAGTCGGCACACCTGCGGCAGCTGTGAGGTTGCCGTCGCTGGCACCGCCCACGGCGCAGTCCCGCAAGTGCGGCAGACCGAGCACCTGTGCCACTTGCTGGGCGCGAGCGAATAGGTCCGCGGATGCGTGAGCCTCGAGAGCCGCCCGATCGATGCCGCCTTCGATGGCCCAAGACGCCTCGGGATGGTGCACGGTCCAGTCGCGCACGAGGGCGTCCACGCGTTCTTGCTCGGCTCGGGTCCAGGCCCGCACGTCGACCGACAACCGGGCCTGTGCGGGAACCGTATTGGTGGTGGTACCGGCGGACAGCACCGTCGGGGTGACCGATGTGCCCTCGACCTGATCGGCCCACGTGACTGCATCGGTGATGAAGTGCGCCGCCTCGACGGAGGCGTTGACGCCCTTCTCCGGATCGAGTCCCGCGTGCGCGGCTCGACCGTGGAAGGTGAGGTGGTACCAGGACGTGCCCTTGCGCCGGGTCTTGAGTGCGCCGTCGGCGGACGGCTCCAGCACGAACACGGCCTCGCACTCCGGTAAGCAGTCGGCGATCACATCCCGGGAGGCGAAGGAGCCGGTCTCCTCGTCGGTGGTCAGCAGCATCCCGATCGGGCCGTCGGATCGAGCCGCGGTGAGCGCGAGCGCCGCCCAGCCCTGCACCACCCCGGCCTTCATGTCGAAGACCCCCGGTCCGGTCATCCGATCCTCGTCCACACGACACGGCAGCCGTTCGATCGTGCCCATCGGCCAGACGGTGTCGAGGTGTCCCAGGAGCAGCAGGCGTGGCCGGGCCGGACCCCATCGCCAGACGGGACGACCATCGTGTTCCTCGATCCGTCCCGGATCCACCAACCAGGTGCTCGCTGCTTCCTGCGCGCACTCGACCACGCGCGTGCAGGCGTCGAGATCCGCGGTCGGGGACTCCACTTCCACGAGCGCGCGGGTGGTGTCGATCAACGCCTGCCGTGTGTCCATCGCTCGACCTCCCTCGCTACCGTGCCGCTGTGGTGGATGAAGTGTTCGGAGTCGATGCCTGGCGCGCGGCGCATGTCGCCCAAGAGCGTGCCGGGATCTCGATCCGAACCCTGGATGACCCTAATCAGCAGGGGATCGCGGTGCGAATCTTCGACCAGGTCTGGCCACTGGGATCCGGCGGAACGAATGTGACTTCCAACCTACTGCGCGCCCTCTTGCACTCAGGTGGCTACGCGTCGGCTGCGTTCGATGATCGAGATGGTGCCCCGATCGGCGCCGCCCTCGCGGTGGTCGGACGTCATCGCTCACCCGAAGATTCCAGTGATCCCTGGCATACCCACCTGCACTCGCACATGGCGGCAGTGGTGGAGGAGCACCGGGATCGCAGCATCGGCACGGCGATCAAGTTGCA
>JBMTHB010000182.1:0-3774 GCA_049435845.1 Candidatus Nanopelagicales bacterium
AGATGCTCGTCGACACCGCGAGCCTCGGCACCCCGCGCCACCATCGACTGGGCGCTCACCAAGGATCGCTACCGCGACGAGGTGATCCGCACTCTGGAGGAACGCGGCTACGTCGGTTTCGGCGACGCCATCGAGGTGGAGGACATCACCACGCCACAGGACTGGGCGGATCGGGGCATGGAACGCGGCGCACCGTTCGCATCGGCGCACTCGTTCATCCAGACCGGGCCGTTCCGGCCGGGCAACCTGTGGGGTGAGAACGTGGTCTTCACCGGATCGGGAACCCAGCCGGGCGTGGGTGTCCCCATGGTGCTCATCTCCGGTCGACTCGCCGCCGAGCGGATCACCGGCCCTGATCCGGCCTACCGCTCGCGCGCTCGCCGATAGATTCGCGCGCATGAGTTCTCGGGACCTCGACGCAGCGGGAATCGATGATCGGGAGTTGCGCGACTCCTACGAGCGCTGCCGGGAAGTCAACGCCGCACATGGCAAGACCTACTACCTCGCGACTCTCCTGCTGCCACCGGGCAAGCGACCGTACGTGCACGCGCTATACGGATTCGCGCGCTACGCGGATGAGATCGTCGACGATCTGGCATCCACACTGAGCGACCAGGAGAAAGCCGACTGGCTGGGCTCGTGGGGGGATTCGTTCCTCGCCGACCTGGCGCGTGGCCATTCGGATGATCCAGTCTGCAAGGCAGTAGTGGACACGGTGCTGCGCTGGGAGATCCCCCGCGAGCACTTCGAAGCCTTCTTGCATTCGATGCGCATGGACCTGACGGTCACCGAATATCCGACCTACGCGGACCTGTACGAGTACGTCTACGGATCGGCCGCGGTTATCGGCTTGCAGATGGTGCCGATCTTGGAGCCGTCCGATCCAGCGGCATACGAGTACGCGATGAAGCTCGGCGTCTCGTTCCAACTGGCGAACTTCGTGCGTGACGTTGCCGAGGATCTCGACCGTGGCCGCGTCTATCTGCCGATGGAGGAGCTGAATCGATTTGGAGTCGATCGGGCCGTCCTCGAGCAGCGGCAAGCGACCCCCGCGGTGAAGGCCGCGCTTCGTCATCAGATCGATCGGGTCAAGCGGTTGGAGGCGGAGTCCCGGCCGGGCATCGAGATGCTGCATCCATCATCGCGTGACTGCATCGAGGCGGCTCGGATCCTGTACTGCGGCATCGCCGACGAAGTGGTCCACATCGACTACGAAGTGTTCGCGAAACGAGCGACCGTGCCGATGCGCGAACGACTGTGGGTGGCGCTGCCCGCGTGGCGACGCGCAGTGCGCGCTCGTCGGCGTTTCGGCGCCGGTCGGGTACGCGGCATCAATCCGACGTACGCCTGACCGATCCAGTCTGCTGCCGGCGCCAGATCGGTGGCCCGGCGTTCGGGGTACGCGAGACCCCCCAACGTCCGAACATCACCCACAAGGACAACGAGAGCAAGACCAACGCGAATCCGAACATCAGATCCTCGAAGGGCGCGAAGGAGATGCGCCCATCGCCGATGAACGGCGGTGCGCCCTGATCGGGGGACGTCGATCCCACGATGGCATCGCCGTCGTATTTGACTATCCCGAACCCGGTGAACATCCCGTTGGTGATCAATTGGAAGAAGAAGATGATCGCGTAGGAGACCCAGAACACCTTGCGGGTGAGAAGCCGAGTACGGAAGACGAACAGATCGAGCACGACGACGATCGCGACCGCGGTCACCGCGAGTTGGGTGTACGTCATCGTTCGATCCCACCCGATTCGACGTCGACCCGGCCATCCTCGGGTGACCCGTCTGCGGGTGATTCGTCTCCGGGTGATCCGTCTCCGACGGGCCAGCCCTTGACGCTGCGGACAGCCTCGAGGGTGAGGATCGAGGCGAGCGGAATCACCAGGAAGAACAGCAGTTCATCGAGCGGGATCTCCGCCGGAAGGTAGATCCCCAGGATGCGCGAAGTGTCGAACCACCAGTGGCCCTGGGAGATCGCGTACGCGTCCCACACCAGGAACGGCCACACGACCAGGGCCATCACCAGCAGCAGTCGCGGCCAGCGCGCAAGCACGTGCGTTCGCAGGAAGATCTCCAACCACAACGAGCCCACGAGCACAAAGACCAAGACGCCGACGTAGGACAACGATGCGGGCATGTTCCAATACTCGCCTATGGCCAGCGTCGTGCTCCTGCTCGGGGGCGAGTGCACGGGCAAGACGACCTTGGCGAAGGAACTGTCGATGCGGATCGCAAACCGACCTGTGACGGTGGTTCCGGAGGCGCTGCGGGACTTCGTCGATCGGCACAACCGAACCCCGCGACGAGATGAGCAGGCGGCCATCTGGCGTGAGCAGACCGAGTCACTCGAGCAAGCCATCGCCGCGAGCACCGGCGACGCAGTGGTGATCGCCGATCCCGCCCCACTGATGACCGCTGTCTACAGCGTGCAGTACTTCGACGACGACTCCCTGCTCTCACCAGCATTGCTCGCCACCCGATCCTGTGATCTGGTGGCGTGGTGCGCACCTGACCTGCCATGGGAGCCCGATGGCATCGTGCGCGATGGACCGCAGGCGCGGGATGCGACCCAGCGGCTCCTGGAGCAGCGCGTCGCGTCCGAACTTCACGACATCCCGGTCATCGACGTTGCCGGCACCCTCGACGAGCGCGTCGCACGCGTCCTCGTGCACCTGCCCTAAGCGAGGGCGTGGCTCCCCGAGCGGGGTCAGGGCGGAACCTAAACTCGCAAGGATGGAGACGAGCGCGCGTATCGGCCTCGTCGGCAAGACGGTAGGTAGGCGCTACGAGGTGCGGGCGCTGCTCGCCCGCGGCGGCATGGCCACCGTCTACGAGGCGATCGATCTGCGACTGGATCGACGCGTTGCACTCAAGGTGATGCACCCGCATCTGGCCGCGGACCCCGGTTTCGTCGCCCGCTTCGAACGCGAGGCGAAGTCTGCGGCACGGCTCGCCCACCCGCATGTCGTGGGTGTGTACGACCAAGGGGAGGCCGATGGTCTGGTCTACCTCGCGATGGAGTTCATCCCCGGACGGACCTTGCGCGATGTGATCCGCGAATACGGACCCTTGACGACCGAGCAGGCGCTGGTCTTGCTGGAGCCGGTACTGGAGGCGTTATCCGCCGCCCACGGTGCCGGGCTGGTCCACCGGGACATCAAGCCGGAGAACGTCCTGATCTCCCACGACGGTCGGGTGAAGGTGGCCGACTTCGGACTCGCGCGTGCGGTCACAACGTCCGATACCAACGCCACCGCCGGTGTCCTGATCGGCACCGTCGCCTACCTGGCGCCCGAACAGGTGGAGCGCGGTGAAGCCGATGCCCGGACTGACGTGTACGCCGCCGGCGTGTGCCTGTTCGAGATGATCACCGGGCGCGTGCCCCACGGTGGCGACAGTCCCCTAGCCGTTGCGTACCAACATGTGAACGCCGATGTTCCTGCACCGTCATCGATCGCATCCGGTATCCCGCCGGAGGCCGATGCGATCGTTCGCACCGCCACCCGTCGCGATCCGAACCAGCGCTATCGCAGCAGCGCGGACTTCCTCGCCGATGTCCGTCGCGCCCGCGCCTCGCTACCTGCACCGATTCCGTTCATCGACACTCCCGCGATGAACGACACCTTGATCGTCGGCACCGCAGATCGCACCAGCATCCACGGCGACTGGAGCGATCACGGTGACGACACCGATGACTTCTATCCAGCGCGCAGCGAAGGATCTTCGCGCAACGGCGGACGTGGGGGTGCACGCACAGGGCTGCGG
>JBMTHB010000183.1:0-3767 GCA_049435845.1 Candidatus Nanopelagicales bacterium
CCCATCGCAGTGGTCCACGGACGAAATCCACGATCGGGAGAGGTCGAGTTACCTCAAGACGATCTTGGTGCTCGCCCCCGCAGTGGTCATCGCCCAGATCGCCTCGATCCTGTACGCGAACTGGCTAGGCCAATCTGCCTTCGGCTACTTCTCCCTCATCGCGGGTACGGCGATGGCCTTGGCCTACGTACCGCATCTGGGTATGGCCACATCGCTCGGTCGATTCCAGACCGTGTACGAGCAGAAGAACGACTACAGCAAGGTACGCGGCCTGATCATCGCGTCGAGTGCGGTGACGATCGGCATCAGCATTCTGATCGCGACCTTGGCCTTGGTTCTTGCGTTGTTGGACCGCGATTCTGGAGATGACTTCCGCGCCGTTGTGCTCGGTGGTGTGTTCGCTGGCATCTTGGGCATGAGTCAGTTGTGGGGCTCGTTCCTGGTCAATCTCGCCCGCCCGGCATGGAGTGCGTTCCCCGGACAACTCGTTGCACCTTTGTTGTCGATGGGCGTCGCGGGGATCGTGGTCGCTGCGTTCAACTCACTGACTACCGGTGATTTGATGCTTGTGCTGGTCGGCACCACACTCTTAGCCCTTTTCTTGCAGTGGTACGGAATGCGGGGCGGTTTGCCCAAGGGCTTCCGATCCAGCATCGCTGTTGACATGGCCGATTGGAAGACCTGGGTCAAGTCCGGGCCTCCGGTGCTCCTGATGTCCGCCCTGGTGATCTTGCTGTACCGCGCGGACCTCTATGCACTGGCAATCTTCAAGGGAAGCGACACCGTAGCTGCGTACTCCGCGGCGATCACGGTCGCAGAGATCCTCGGCAACCTTCCTTCGGCCGCGTACGCGGGCGCAGTTCCCTTCTTCGCACCATTCTTCGCAGTTGGGCGCGTTGATCTGGTGCAGTACGTGGTACGCAACTATTTCCGGCTCATCTTGATTCCTGCGATCGTCCTCGTCGCTGTGATCTTGATCGCCGCTGGACCGATCCTTCGTTTGTACGGTGAGGGCTTCGCAGACGCACGCGCACCCCTGGCCATCTTGCTGGCTGCGCAGTGCGTCTCGCTGGCCTTCGGCCCGAGCGGCTACCTACTGATCATGACCGGGCGCGGGAAAGACGTCAGCGTCATCTACGGTGGTCAAGTATTCCTGGACGTTGCGCTGCTGATCGTGCTGGTGCCCGCATTCGACATGGTCGGTGCCGCGTTCTCGACCCTGATAAGCATGATCGTTGCGCAGGCCGTCATGTGGTGGTGGGTCAAGCACAAGTTGCATGTCGACTCGGGCTTTTGGACCTACTTCCTCAAGCGACCAGCGGTCGCGACGGACGCTGGGAAGGCTTCGTGAGCGCCGACCTCGCCCGCGAGACACTCGTCGAGGTACTCAGCGCGACTCTCCTCGGCTTGGGCTACGACGATGTCGACATCACCGACACCACCATGCTGGTGGCCGATCTGCAGTTGTCGTCCGTTGACATCGTGCACGTCCTAGCAACCACCGAGGATCGGCTCGATGTCGTCTTGGAACTAGAGGCGCTCTTGGAGGCCGACGGCAAGGCGCGATCAGATCTCAGCGTCACGGAAATCCTCGATGCGCTGACCGCCGCGCCATCTCGGCCGTAGCAGGGAACGACCATGCGGATCACGGTCCTGACTGTGGGCACGAACGGCGATGTCGAGCCGATGATCGCGTTGGCCACCGGACTGGTCGAGCAGGGTGTGGACATTCGTATGGCCACCCATATGAACTACCGCGCGATGTGTATCGAGCGCGGCATGAGCTTCTACCCGATGCCGGGTGACACTCGGGCGTTCTACGAGACCGAGGAGGGTCGAGCGTTCCGCGAGCCGGGTCGGGGCATTCGTTCGATCGCGGGCTTCTACGGCAAGGCGCTTCCGTATTTCACCGCGCAGCTCGCGCGCGCGATCACGTATTGCATCGACTCCTCGGACAAGGTGATCTTGGACTACTCGATGGCGTGGGCTGCGCCGTTCGCCCATCAGCGGCGAGTTCCAGCCGCGGTCGCCTCAATTTTCCCGTCACTGCCAACGCGCACACTCCCACCGCTGTGGCAGCCAGGCTGGTCCCGGTTCGGACCGATGGGACAGCGTTTCGGTCACTGGGCTGTCGATTCACTGAACCGGATGGGCTCAGGCCCCATGGTGCAGATCATGGGCGCGGAAGCCGAGCGTCTTGGGTTGCCGATCCAGTCCAGCAGGCAAAGCCTTCGGCGCTTGCGCGCACTGCCCACCGCGGTGGGTGTCAGCCCGGCGGTGATTCCGCAACCGCCTGATTGGCCACAACAAGCACGAGTGGTGGGCTACTGGCGGTTGCCGACCGACGAATTCTGGCAACCACCGCAGAACGTGACGGATTTCCTCGATCGAGGGGATACGCCGATTGCAGTGGGGTTTTCCAGCGTGGTCGCTCCCGATCCGCGGGCGTTGGCGCGCACTGTGGTCGAGGCTGCTCGGCGGGCGGGTCAACGAGTTCTGCTTTTGAGCGGTTGGGGTGCCTTCGATCCGGATTCGGTCCGCGGTGATGATGTCTTGGTGGTGGACCGACTCCCTCATGACTGGCTGCTGCCTCGGGTCCGGGCGTTCGTGCATCACGGTGGAGTGGGATCGAGCGCTGCCGCCTACCGTGCCGGCGTCCCGCAGGTTGTAGTCCCGTTCTGTCTAGACCAACCCTTCTGGGGCTACCGCGCCGTGACGTTGGGCGTGGCCCCAGCGTCGATCCCGATCCAGGATCTGCAGGTCGACTCGCTGGCTCGGGGGATCGCCAACGCTGTTGAGGACCCCCGCTAGCGCACCCGCGCGCAGGAGCGCGCCGGATCCATCGCCCACGACGATGGAATCCGCACCGGGGCCGAGTTCCTCATCGACCATTTGCTGGGAAGCAGGGCGGCCGCGTGATCACCATCGCACTGCGCATTCCCGATTCACCGCCTGGTGACGTCATCCGGATCCAGGAGTGGGTGCGTTCGTGCGTAGCGGCAGACGTCACACCGGGCCTGGATCTAGCCGACACCCCAATTCGTGATCGCCTGATCGACATTCGATTGATGAGCAATCACATCGATCGCTTCGTCATCCGAGTGGCGCCTTCACAGTGGAAGCAGATCCGGACTGAAACTTGTGCGAATGCGATCGTGATCGTGACCGATTCGTGGTCCGATCCGGTCGTCGATTGGGTGTCGATCCGCGACGAACTTGCTTCGTCTGGCGTGCAGGTGTGGCTCGAAGTCACCGATGCGCAACGCATCGTCGAGTTGTCCGCCAGCGCCGATCACGTGGTGGTGCGCGGATCGGAATCCGGCGGGGCGATCGGATCGACGTCTACCTCGATCCTCCTCCAACAGGCGCGCAAGGTGGGTGCGCGTGAGTTGCTCGGCTTCGGGGCGATCAGTCCGTCGATAGCCGCGGCACTTCGAACTGCAGGTGCCGCGGGTGTGATCTTGCGCGATGAATTGGTGCTGACGAGCCAAGCGCGGATCACCGGGTTACGCAGTGCAGTGCGTGACCTTGATGGAACCGAGGCAGTGGCGCTCGGGCCAGCTGATAGGCAGGTGCGTTTCCTTTTGCGGGGGAACCTTCCTGTTGCCCAGGAGGTCCAGGCAACGCTGGTCGCGGATTTCGATCGTGTGGGTGATGAATTGCCGTGGGGTTGGCGGGATGTCTTCTCCGATCTCATTCCCGTAGGACAGGGCCTAGCGATCGCGTGGCAGAACGTCGATCGGCCTTTGTCCACGGTGCTGTCGGGC
>JBMTHB010000184.1:0-3766 GCA_049435845.1 Candidatus Nanopelagicales bacterium
CACACCAAGGTGACCAGGAGTCCGAAGGACATCCGCCAGGACTCCCGCTCCGGCAGACCCATCGCCACGCCCTGCTTGATGGCCTCGAAGTCCAGGGCCAGGAAGAACGATGCGATCGCCACACCCGCGAGCGAAATAATGATGCCCAGACCGTCGACACCGTAGAAGCCCCAGCCGCCACCGACACCGAACATCGCGGCCACCAGCGACGCGAGCGCGAGCACGATGTAGGAAACAGCCGCCACCATGAGGACCTGGGTAAAGCGCTTGGTGACCTTGATGACGCCGGTCAGGTACAGCGTGAGCATCACACCGAAGGTGGTCATGGTCGCCACGACGGCCTGCAGGACGATGCCGTCCCAACCGTTGATGACGGCATAGGTGTTGTACCAGTAGCTGATGCCACCGAGCATGAGTCCCTCTGCGACCGCGAAGATCACCATCAGGACCGGGGACACGCTCTTCTTCAGGGCGTTCACGAACCCGAGCACGATGGCCGCGATGAAGACCGGGAGCATGAGCCCGGGCGCAGCCGCAATCAGGTTCCAGCCGGCGAAGGCGAAGACGACGACCAGCCCGAACATGATCGCCGACTTGACGATGACGTCGTTCAACGTGACGCGGACACCACCGCCTGCCGTGATGGTCTGGAACTGGATGTCCTCACCTGTCGGAGGGACGCCAGCGGTCTGGGTTGCCGGGGTCGCGGGTGTAGCCGAGGGGGCCTCGCCGGAGGCCTTGGCGAACGCCGAGCGGCCCTCCGCGTAGGCGAATCCGGGGGCCTCGGCCTTCTCGTAGCGCGAGAGGACAGGGTTATTCGTCTGCATGAATCCACGGTAACCCATAGCGGGCAAGTCGCCAAGCGAACCCGCTTTCCGTGCTCACGCTTTCAGCGAACCAGCACCCCGAGACTGCCTCCCGGAGTACCTGCGGGCGTACCGTGATCACGTGACCGAACAGCAGCCGTACGAGGTGGTTCGACGCACTCGCGGCTACGAGTTGCGTAAGTATCCAGCCTGCGTCGTCGCCGAGGTAGCCGTCGACGCCCCATTCGAGCAGGCCGGAAGCCTAGCTTTTCGACCCCTGGTCAACTACATCGGCGGGAACAACCGCAGCCGAGAATCGCTTTCCATGACGGCTCCGGTCGTGCAAAGCCGGAAACTGTCGATGACCGCTCCGGTCGTGCAACACACGGGTGCCGGGCGCGAACAAGTCATTGCATTCGTGCTGCCGGCCAACGTCACGCTGGAGTCAGCACCAACACCCGACGATCCGCGCGTGGTGGTTCGAGAAGTACCCGCGAGCCTGACAGCTGTCTCGCAGTTCTCCGGTCGTTGGTCCCAGACGTCGTACCTGCAGCATGTCCAGGAACTGCAGGCAGCCATCGCCGCCGACGGTCTCACCGCGGTCGGGGAACCGCGCTTCGCACGCTTCGATCCCCCCTTCAAGCCCTGGTTCCTGCGGCGTAACGAAGTGCACATCGACGTAATCGAATAGGCCGGTGTCGCGCGCGCCTTGCCCGCGCAAGGCTCGCATGTGCCCTCGATGGGATTCGAACCCATACTGTGCCGGGTTTAAGCCGGGTGTCTCTACCAGTTGGACTACGAGGGCGAGTGGGTGAAAACCATCCCGCGGGAACCATGATCCCGCACCGTCGCTTCACCGCTCCCCTACCCTGGCGGGCATGGTTGTGGGAACGCCGCGCAGATCCGGCGGCGCCAAGTGGAGCATCGGAGCCTGGATCCTCGTGATCACCGCTGGAGTCGTCTCCGTCGCCGCAGGGTTCGGCGCCGGGACATGGTGGCAGGGGCGCGACACAGCCCCCGCGCGGGCACTGTGGGTGCTCGCCCAGAGCGCCGATGCCGCCCAACTCACCCCGGCCTCGGGCGGACTCTTCACGTTGAGCATGTCCCCCTCCGACCCCGAGGTGCTCGCGGTGCGCAAAGACGCGGGTGGGGACAGCGCGCTCATTCCGCTGCTGCGACTCGAGAGTGAATGGCGGGACATGTACGGCGACGCATCGGTGCCGATCACCTTGCTCATCCACGACGCGCCTGCGGACGGCGATCCGGACTCGACGGAAGCGGATCGGATAGAGCTTCTTTCGGCCGCACCCGTCGTGGACGGCGACATGGTCACTTATCCGGTCGAGGTGATCCGCCCCTCCGTGATCGCCGAGGACGGTGTGCTGCGCGCCTTCACCAAGGTGACGTTGCTGCTGCCCGAGGCCGAACGCACCATCGACTAGTCACCTCTCGCGATCGACTGGCGCTCGACCAGCGGCAGGAAAACTTGATCGAGCATGTCCGGGGTTAGTCGCCCCGTGAAGGTGTTCTGCTGGCTCGGGTGATAACTGCCCACGACCGTGACGTGCTCGGGGACCGTGATCTCGAACGACGCGCCATGTCCGAACTTCGGTCGAGGACGTGGCACCTGGCATCCAGCATGGGCGAGCGCATCGAGAGCCGCCTGCCAGGCGATCCCACCGAGGGCCACGACAGCATCCAATCCAGGCAGTAGTAACTCCGCTTCGCGCCGCAGCCACGTCCGACAGGTCGCCTTCTCCGTTGTCGACGGCTTGTTGTCCGGGGGTGCGCAGTGGACAGCCGCGGTGATCCGCACACCGTGCAGTTGTTGACCGTCGTCGCGCCGCGTGGATGTCGACAGCGACGCCAAGCCGACGCGGTGCAAGGACGCGTAGAGCCAGTCACCGCTCCTATCGCCAGTGAACATCCGTCCAGTTCTATTCGCACCGTGCGCGCCAGGCGCCAATCCGATGATCCAGATCCGCGGGCGATTCGAGCCGAACCCCGGTACAGGGCCGCCCCAGTAGTCCTCGTCTCGGTAGGCGGCACGCTTGTGGTGAGCGACGTGCTCACACCAGGCGATCAAACGCGGGCACTCGCGACACGCCACGATCGATCGATCGAGTTGGGGGATCGTCGCGATGCCCGCTACCCGTTTAGCGAAGTCGTGCGTCGAGGAACTCAATACTGCGCTCCCATGCCGCGTCAGCGTGGGCAGGGTGAAAGACCTCGGGCCGATCATCGTTGAAGAAGGCATGTTGCGAGCCCGGGTACTCAAAGATGGTGACATCACCACCTGCGTCGAGGATCGCGCCGGCGTACTCGGCTATTCGCGGACCAGCATGCGCTTCATCGGACTCGGCCTTGTGGATCAGCGCTGCCTTCCCCGCGTAGCGCGTCCAATCGGGGTGGTAGTCGGGCCATGGCATCGCCGGATAGAAGGCGACGGCAGCACTCACGGCACTCACGGTGGGTGCGAGGAGGGATAGCCCGCCTCCCATACAAAAGCCCATGGATCCCACGGCCGTTCCCGTGACATCGGATCGCGACAGGAGATAGTCGGCTCCGGCAGCGAAGTCCGCGGCAGCCGCGTCGACCTTTAGACCCATCATCAGTTTCTGGGCTTCGTCGGGTTCGGTCGTCTCGACACCGCGATAGTGGTCGACTGCCATCGCCACGAAGCCCGCTGCTGCAAGCCTTTCCACCACGGATCGGATGTGCGGGACCAATCCCCACCACTCTTGGATCACCAGCACGGCCGGACCGCTGCCCGAGTCCGGCACTGCGAGATACCCCTCGACCGGGGCTCCCTGCACATCCATCGCGACAACACTCATGACGCCCTCCTTCGAATCTGTCTGCGGTACCAATGCGCACTGTCCTTGGGTGTTCGCTCTCCAGAGCTTGGATCCACCCTGACGATGCCGAACTTCTTGGTCCAGCCGGATGCCCATTCAAGG
>JBMTHB010000185.1:0-3740 GCA_049435845.1 Candidatus Nanopelagicales bacterium
GGACGGTGCTGGGCGATTCTGATCGGCTGAACCGGTTGGTGGTTGATGAATGCCTACGTTTGCAGGACAACGTCTGGGGCATCGGAGATATGGCGCACGTCGAAGCTGCGGACGGTCGGCCACTCCCTATGGTGGCCTCTGTGGCCTTGCAACAGGGCAAGTACGTCGCGAAAGCGATCATGTCGGCATCGCCTCCGGAGCCGTTTCGCTACAAGGACAAGGGCCAGATGGCCACGGTTGGCCGGCGACTAGCGGTTGTGGAACTGCCCAATGGTTTCCGCCTGCACGGAACGCTCGCCTGGTTGTCGTGGCTCGCTTTGCACGTCGCGTATCTCGCTGGTGGAAGGAATCGCGTTTCAGTAATCGCCGATTGGGTGTGGAACTACGTCGCGTGGGGTTCCGGTGCCCGCCGTACCATCATTGAGTAGCTCACGGCCTCGTGAACTGAGCCACTGATAGCGATGCTCCCGGCGTGGACATCAGATAGGCGCTCAGTCCCATGGCGATGCTTGCTGGTGATCCGACCATTCGCATGGGTGGGAACTTCGTTGAGCACGCAACCATCACATCGGATGGCCCCGCAGCAATCCGAATCACGTGGACGATCGGCAAGCCGCGGGTGCAGGTTACCGTTTTCGGTGACGGTGTTCGTCACGGCGCTTCACCACGATTGTCACCCAGTCGCTCACCGAGGCAGCGAGCACGACCAGCACGGCAGCAGCTGCTGTTGCCAGCAGTCGTGCATCCATTGTGGTCGCGACGGGGTCACCGACCATGGCGAACAACGACACGACCCACAGCGTGACTCCCGCAACAGCGGTGGCGTAGTTCGCCCAGATGAACGCGATCGCCAGGGCGACTCCGACGATTGCGGCAGGGAGGAAGCCGCCACCGGATGGATTGAAAACGATCACGATGAGATAAGCGACCATCAAGCCAACAATCGTGCCGACCATACGGTGCAGGACGCGCACCGCCGTTCCATCGTGATCAGGCTTGCTCATCCACGCGACGGACATCGGCAGCCAATAAGGGTGAGGCAGAGACACACTTTCCGAGATCGCCGTCGCGATCATCATGGTCACCGCCAACCGGATGCCATGCCGGAGGAAGGTGTGCTCTCCGCGCCACAGATCCGATGTGGGCGGAAATGGCACCCTCTCGGGCTGCGGCAGCCGATGCTGCCCGCGAATCGCTCCCGTCGCAACGCTGGCGGCGGCTTGGATCAGCCCGCCCAAGCCCACGAGAGCAGCCGAGGTGAGGGCATCGTCAAGGGGAACCGGAACACCCACGTAGATGGTGAACAGCACCAGGGACAGCAGCCCGCCGACGGCCACTCTCGGTCCCAGGAAGCCGACGGCGCCACAGATGAATGCCATTACTCCCGTGGCGGCGATTGCCAGAAGGTAGAAGTCGGACATCGCCGAGCCGAGATATACAGCGATCATCAGCGCTGCGGTGGTCCACAGCATGGTCCGCCACCTGTGGGAGAACGGCTGCCCGGCTTCGCAGATGGCGATGAACGCGGCGCCGATGGAGAGCGGAATGGCTTTCGCCAGGTCACCTTCAAGAACTGGAATGCTCGTCACGGCAGCGGTGACGACAGTGCCGCGAACTGCGTCACGCCAATCGGCTTGGGAGAAGTCGAACGCAACGAGGCTGGCGAATCGAGAGCGCGCACTGGTCATCGCGACCTCCTGAACGGCACTCCGTGGGTGTCCTGAGTCTAGGGTGAGCGGTCATGGAACCTCTGCGAATCGGGGTGCTCGGGGCTGCCCGGATCAGCGACCGGGCGATCGTGATCCCTGCGCAACTCACCGGTCATCGGCTGGTCGCAGTCGCGGCGCGTGATCGGGGCCGAGCCGAGCAGTTCGCGGCGGATAGTGGCGTCGAACGAGTGCTGGATTCCTACCAGGCCGTGATCGATGATCCGGAAGTCGAGGCGATCTACAACCCGCTACCGAATGGCCTGCACGGTCCATGGAATCTCCGAGCGATCGCGGCAGGCAAGCACGTGCTGAGTGAGAAGCCATCCGCCAGCAACGCTGAGGAGGCGCGAGTGGTGCGCGATGCGGTTGCCGCGTCCGATGCGAAGTTCATGGAAGCGTTCCACTACCGCTACCACCCTCTGATGGGCCGCATCCTTGACCTGGCGACGTCGGGCGAGTTGGGGGAGGTGCAGGACATCGAGATCCATATGTCCTTCCCCCTGCGCAGCAACGAAGATCCGCGGGTCGATTTCGATCTCGCCGGGGGAGCCATGATGGACGTCGGCTGCTACGCGATTCACGCACTGCGGACGCTGGCGGTCCTTGGAGGGGGAGAACCGTCGGTGGTGTCGGCAACGTCCACCACCCATTCCGGGCACGCGAGTATCGATGAGACGACGGAGGCCGAATTGGTCTATCCCTCCGGATTGCCCGCGGGGTTCATCACAAGTTTCACGGTTCCCGAAGTGGACTTCACCATGCGGATCACCGGTAGTAGAGGTGAAGTTTTCGCGCACAACTATTGCGTGCCATCGCTCGATGATCGAATCGAGATAACTGTTGAAGATCGACAGTGGACCGAGGAGCTAGGCACCAGGAGTTCGTACACCTACCAACTCGAGGCATTCGCCGATCACGTCCGCAACGACGCACCGATTTTCACTGATGCGAACGATGCTCTCGTGCAGGCCGAACTCATCGACGCCGTGTATCGGTCGGCTGGCCTACCCCCTCGTCCGACTAGCCGCATCTAGTCGATGGCAACCGTCCTCGCTCTCCACGGCTTCACGCGAGGACCGCGGCACCTGACTGCCTTTGGTGAGGCATGTCAGCAGCAGGGGTGGGCGTGCGTTCGACCCTCGCTTGCCCCCCGCTGGTTTCCGATCCTGATGAGCGATCGTCGGCATCTGATGCGGATCGCCGGACGCCTCGCGGCCTCGGGCCGACTGACCGGCTCGGTAGTGATCGTGGGCCACTCGGCGGGCGCGGCTGCAGGCACGTGGATCACTCCGATACTTGTTCGATCCGGGATAGACGTTGCCGGATTGATCTATGTGGACGGCAACGACAGCCCGAATCACTTGATCGAGCGGGCGTGGCCCGACGTGGCGAACGTTCCTGTACGAGCCGTCATGGCTCCACCGAGTCCTTGCAATCGACAAGGGCGCCTCAGCGACTTCCTCGAGCAGCGACGCCCCGGCAATGTGACGGTCGTGGCAGATGCCGGTCATGGGGATCTGGAAATGACAGGTGCGGCGATCTACCGTCGCACCTGCGGAGATCGAAGTGGTCCGGCTCAGTGGCAGGCAGTGTTGACTGCGGTCCTGGCTGCCATCGGTGATGTGTTGGATGCTGGAGATGTCCGGTAGTGGCGAGCCAGCTACGTGGTGACGTCTTCTCGCGTGCCGGCGACCGAAGCCGCGTCGATGAACCAGCCGTCGTTCTCCAACACCATTCCGTAGAGCATGATCATGATCGGGGATCCGGCAACCTCGACGCGCACAATCGCTGAATCGCCGCGTCGACTGCAGTCGACGAACGTCAACTCCGGATCATCCAGCAAGAAAGCGTAGTTTCGCTCGATAATCCGGCCGAACTGCTCTACCGAGACTCCTGATCGAAAGTTATCCGAGGCGTAGGCGCGAGCCGCCTCGAAGTCCGACGCAGACAAAGCTGCCTGCTGCGAGCGGATCGTGCTCTGCGCTCGCTGGAACATGAGATCCTCGCATACCTGCGCAGCAGGTGCAGGTT
>JBMTHB010000186.1:0-3716 GCA_049435845.1 Candidatus Nanopelagicales bacterium
CTCGCTTCAATCGCGGCCGACCAGGACGCCATCATCCGCAGCCCGCTGGAATTGATCACGGTCGTCGAGGGGGGGCCGGGAACCGGCAAGACCGTGGTGGCTTTGCACCGAGCTGCTTGGCTGCTATACACCTACCGCGACAAACTGTCCAGGGACGCGGTTCTCATCGTCGGTCCGAGCAATGTCTTCCTGCGCTACATCGATCAGGTGCTGCCCAGTCTCGGCGAGACGGACGTGGTGCTGTTGACACCGGCCCAGTTCTATCCCCATGTACAAACCCGCCGACAGGACGCCGCGCACGTCGCTCGGATCAAGGGCGATGCGCGGATGGCCCGCGTCATCGAGGCGGCCGTCGCAGCGCGTGTCCGCCTCCCGGATTCCGAACTGCACCTGACCACCACCACCGGCATGAGGGTTCGCTTGAGCGCAGCCGATATCCAGTCGGCTGCACGAGGCATCTCGCGTAGTCATCATTTCCACGCCGGCCGCGAACCCTTCTTGAAAAGACTCTTGCAGACAGCCGCACGCAATATCGCACTCGATCGTGGTCGCGACCCCGACGACGAGGACTACTGCCAGGACATCATCTTCTCGCTCGTGGAGGACCCGAACGTCCGACGCGAGTTCAATCTCATGTGGTTGCCTACCTCGCCGGAGAAGGTGATCGCCGACATCTTGAGCGATGAATCACGGTTGGCCGTCGCCGCCGAGGGCGTACTCACTGGCGAAGAGCAGCGTGCGTTGCTGAGGTCGGACGGGTCGGATTGGACCGTGGACGACGTTCCGCTACTCGATGAAGCGGCCTTCCTGCTCGGGCCGTGGTCACCGCCCGCGGCCATCGAGCATGACGAGGGCTACCGTGAACTGCAGGCCAGCGATGCGTATCGGGTTCGACCGGAGCAGTCATCCACCCGAGGAGTGTCCGTAGCGGAACGCGCTATCGACGACCGCGAATGGATCTACGGGCACGTGATCGTCGATGAGGCTCAAGAACTCAGCGCCATGGCCTGGCGTTCGGTCAAACGTCGCTCATCTCGAAAGTCGATGACCGTGGTGGGAGACCTCCAACAGTCATCCCACCCAGCCGGCCCGCGGTCCTGGCAGGACGTGCTGTCCTGGGGTGCCGACAAGATGCAGGTGCACACCCTCACGGTGACGTATCGGATCACCCGGCAGATCGCACAAGCCGCGACCGAACTCCTGACCGCCGCCGGAGGTGAGGCGCCCAACCTCACACCGATCCGTGACGGCTCGCCCGTTACCCGGCGCACGCTCTCGGCGAAGGAGGTTCCCGATTACATCGACAGCGTGTCAACGTCGGAAGGGCGCAATGCGGTGATCGTGCCGGATGATCGGCATAGCGAGATGCGGCAGCTTCTACGCGGTGCGCACTTCGGATTCGACGATGAGGCCATCGACTCACCGGTCGCGGTTCTCACCGTCCAGCAGGCAAAGGGGCTGGAATTCGACTGCGTCATCTTGATCGACGTAGCAGCATTGAGCACCCAACATGCCCATGGGGCCGACGTCTACGTGGCCGCGACGCGTGCCACCCAGACGTTGCATCTGGTCGACATCGTGGATCGCTCGTATCCCTAGTCGATATCCGGTCCCTGCGGGTTGCGATAGACGACCACCGAACACGGCGCGTGATTCACGCAGGCATTAGCTACCGAGCCAATATGTACGTCGGGCAAGGCTCCATGACCCCGGGCACCGACGACGAGCAATTCGGCCCCATGCGCGCCCTCGGAGAGGGCAACTGCGGGTCGCTCCTGCACGAGACGCGCCTCGACGGCGACGCCCGGTACCGCAGCTCGTGCATGTTCAACGGATTGTTCGAGCATCCGCTCGGCGTCGTGGGCGTAGTCCTCCGGCTGATACGTCGGGGCAAGGAAGATGGTCCACGGGATGACGAATCCCGTGATCGCCACCACGCGATGATCGCTGGCTTCCGCATAGCGCATGGCCCACACCAGAGCACGTGTGCTCATCTGCGAGCCGTCCACACCGACGACCACGAAACCCATGACGACCGCCCCTTTCGTGATCCACGCTAGATCGAGCGGACGGCGAAATGCCGGACAAGTGATCAGTCAATGAATCCGATATAGGTAGTTTCGACAGTCAGTCAGTCTTGCCCGAAGACAATGTACCTGGCGATGGTGCATCGTCGGAGATGGATCGCGAGTCCCGCAGGGCTTCGGTGACGTCCGCAGGAACCTCGAGATTCGTTGCAGATACCACCCCCAGCTCCTTCATACGCCGGGCTTGCACCATCACGCGGCTATCCATGGATCCGACGAAGTCGTTGTAGCCCTTCACCGCACCCATCAGTCCCTTCCGCAGCGTGCTCAGGTGGTCCACCGCCTTCTCCAAGCGCGTCAGCATCTCAGCACCCGCGGCCCTGATCTCCTCCGCGTTGTCGGCCATCAACTTGCGTTGGTAGCCGAATTGAATGGTCCGCAGCATGCCCAAGATGGTCGTCGGGGTGGCGAGCACCACATTCCTGCCGAAGGCTTCGTTGAGCAGCAAGCCGTTGTGCTCGAGTGCAGTCGAGAGCAAGGATTCCAGCGGAAGGAACATCACCACGAACTCCGGGCTCGCACCCGACTCCCAGTAGCGCTTGGCACTCAACTCCTTGGCTCGCGCCAGGAGGTCGTCGGCGTGCTTACGAAGGTGGACGTCCACCTGGCTCTCGTCGTCGCACTGGATCGCCCGCCAATACGCATCGAACGGGAACTTGGCGTCGATCAGGATCTCGCCACCACCCGGCATGTCCACCACGATGTCCGGGCGGGCGCCGCCACTGTCGGTCGCCCGCGAGTCCTGCCGTCGAAAATGGACCCCCTCGACCAGGCCCGAGTGTTCGAGCAACTGCTCGAGTTGCATCTCGCCCCATTGTCCGCGCGACTGACCCGAGCTCATCGCGGCGACGAGTTGCCGGGTGGCCGTCTCGAGCGATGTGTAGTTCCGCTGCACACCCTCGATGTGGGTTCGCAGCTCGGCTGCGGACTTGGCGCGCTCCACCTCGGCAGCCTGGGTCTGGCGGCGCAGTCCCTCGAGTGCCTCACGCACCGGTTCGAGCCGCTCATCGAGCGTCTTGGTACTGGACTGCTCCTGCTGCAAGGCAGACCGATCGGATTCCAGCACCCGGATCTGACCGCGGGCTTCCTGGAGCTCGGCCTGGACCCGGGCAACCTCGGCCTCACCCGCCGTCCGCACCAGCGCTTCGCGTTGCGCTAGATCCGCCCGCGCCACCCGGCGAGCGAGCAGCCATCCGATCGACAGCCCGAGAATCAACGCGATGACGGCAACGCCCCCGACCACCACAGCGCTCATCCCCAGTACCCCTACTCCACATGACCGACGATTTCCGTCAGGCTAGCGGTGGGGTGTGACTTTCACGCACGACGCGCGCACCTGTCGGCGACTCAGCCGACCGGGCGAAGGCCCTGGGCCACACGCACCAATTGTTGATACGTCAATCCGGTGCTGTCGATGCGGATGTCCGTCGCCTGTGGGAGGCCGTCGCTCACAGTTCGGGCCAGCAGCACAACGGCACCGCCGAACTGCGCGACATCACGACGCTCGCAGCGACGTTGCGATCGCGCCGTCGCTGCATCGATCGCGCAGTTGGCGTAGACCCGAGCGCGCACGACCCGCTCCGATCCTGGCGCTCCGATCCTGATCGGAACGGTGTCGACTAGACGCTC
>JBMTHB010000187.1:0-3656 GCA_049435845.1 Candidatus Nanopelagicales bacterium
GGCCCGGAGTCACGCCGTAGATGGCGATACCGGACCGCACGAGATCGAACGCGCAGTCGGGGCGATCGATCGTCGCGGCGCTGTTCGCAAGGTGACGCAACTCCGGCTGCACTCCGATACTGGCGGCCATCTCGAGAGCATCCAGGAACGCCCTTCGTTGCCGGTCGGTCATGGGATCATCGGGGTCATCGGCGCTAGCCAGATGCGACCAGATTCCGACGATCTCCACCAGTCCGCGATCCTGGGCGTCGCGAGCCAGATCGAAGACGTGCTGCCAGGCTGCCGTGGGCACACCATTGCGCGTGAGTCCGGTATCGACCTTGACGTGGATCCTGGCCCGCTTGCCCAGACCACGAGCTGCATCCACGATGTTCATCAACGTCAGCTCGCTCGAGACCGACAGGTCGACGTCGGCGGCGACGCAATCCATCACGGCCGGATCACCCGGCACCCATAGCCATGCGAGCATGTGTCCGCGATCGCCCGCGGCGCGCAATTCCAGCGCTTCGCTCGGCAAAGCGACGCCGAGCCACTGCGCGCCGCACTCGCGCAGGGTGTGCGCTACCGGTCGCACGCCGTGACCGTAGGCGTCGGCTTTGACGATTCCCATCACCGGCGTCCCCGGCTGCTCGAGCCGTCTGTAGTTGGCGGCGATCGCATCCAGATCGACCTGCGCCTCGGCTCGCCTCGGCTCGACAGTCACGCCCGCAACTTTGTCAGATCACCGACGCGGGCTACGGCGATCGCCTGAGGAATCGCGGAACCGATGTCCAGCGCAGTTATCGGCCTTTCGCCACTAGACGCCAGCCGACCGCTCAATCCATGCAGCCAGACGGCAGCGGCGGCTACTTCAGCGGGGTCATCGTCGGGATTCGCGGCCACCATGCCCGCCAGAAGCCCGGTGAGAACATCGCCGCTGCCAGCACACGCGAGATCGGACGTGCTCATCTGGTCGACGAACACGCTGCCGTCGGGAGCAGTGATGGTGGTGGATGGTCCTTTGCGCACCACGATCACTCCCCAGTCCAGTGCCGCGCTCGACGGATCCCGATCCGGTCCGAACAATGCGGCGTACTCCCCCGCGTGCGGCGTGAGGATCGTGGTCAGGCCGCGATCGGCCCGGCTGCGTACCCGGTTCTGAAGATGTTCACTGTTCGAAAGGCACTGGAGCGCGCCAGCATCGAGCACTATGGGTGTGGGCTGCTCGAGCACCATCGCCACTGTTTCGGTGTCGCCGGGGGTGAACCCCGGACCGCACCCCCAGGCGCGCACTCGGCTGTCGGCCCTGGGATCGCCAGGATCCACTACCACGTCGGGAAAAGCGGTGACGACGCTGCGGGCGACACCGTCGCCTCGATCCAGGAATCGGACCATGCCGACGCCCGAGTACCGCGCTGCCCCCGCCGCGAGCACAGCCGCTCCGGGGTAGGCGGAGCCCCCAGCAGCAATGCCCACGACGCCTCGCCGGTACTTGTGGGCGCTGGAGTCCGGATCACGCAGCAGTTCGGCAACGTCGAACACCTCAACCGCTCGCATCGAAGGGTCGGGAAGTTCCTCGCTCAGACCGATATCCACCAGATGGACCGCACCGCAATCGTCTCGAGCCGGATGCAGGAACAAGCCGGGCTTGAAACATCCGAACGTGATCGTCATGTCCGCGTGGAATGCCTCACCGTGCACTCGGCCACTGTCGACATCGATTCCGCTCGGCAGATCCACGGCGACGCGTAGCGCGTCCAAGGTGTTCGCGCGCTCGACCAAGGTCCGTGCCAGCTCGCGCAAGCCACCGTGAGCGCCGATGCCGACGATGCCGTCGACGATGACATCCGCCTTTGCCATGGCTTCCAGCGCCTCGAGTCGATCGATCCACTTGCCGCCTGCGCGAAGGAATGCTCGCTCACCCTCCTGGTGGCGACCCTCGCCCGTGGCAACGGCCATAACGTCTGCTCCACGACCGATGAGGTAGGCGCCTGCGAACAGTGCATCACCACCGTTGTTACCCGAGCCGACGAGCAGGACCATGCGGGCTCCCACCAAACCCCCGCGCACGTCCGCCAGAAGGCGGATGATGTGGGTCGCCAATCCACGCGATGCGATGTGCATGAGCGACCCGGAGGGGACGCGTGCCAACAATCGATCCTCGGCCCGACGGATATCTTCCGCGGGGTACAGCCCGAACATCACTCCACCGTGACGGACTTCGCGAGGTTGCGCGGCTGGTCCACGTCATGGCCCTTGACGGTTGCGAGTTCACACGCGAAGACCTGTAGCGGCACAGTCGAGACCAGAGGCTGCATGAGAGTAGGCGTTTCGGGAACGCGGATGATGTGATCAGCGAAAGGCACGATCGCTTCATCGCCCTCCTCAGCGATCGCGATGACGACCGCGCCGCGCGCTCGCACTTCCTGGATGTTCGACACGATCTTGTCGTGCAGGACCGCTCGGCCACGCGGGGAGGGAACAACCACGATCACAGGCACACCGTCCTCGATCAGGGCGATCGGACCGTGTTTCAACTCACCGGCCGGGAAGCCCTCGGCATGCATGTAGGCGAGCTCCTTGAGCTTCAATGCACCCTCCAGAGCCACCGGATAACCGACGTGTCGCCCCAGGAACAGCACCGAAGTGGCGTGGGCGAGTTCCTGGGCCAGCGCGCGAACCGGTTCCACGGTGTCCAGGACGAGGTCCACCTTCTGCGGCATATCTGCGAGGTCGGCCATGATCGAGCGGATCTCATCTTCGAACATTGCGCCTCTGGCCTGCGCCAAGTACAAGCCAACGAGGTACGCCGCGACGATCTGGGTAAGGAAGGCCTTCGTGGAGGCGACGGCGATCTCCGGTCCGGCGTAGGTGTAGACGACGGCGTCGGACTCTCGCGGAATTGTCGAGCCCACCGTGTTGCAGATGGCCAGTGTGCGCGCCCCTTGCGCCTTGGCATGCCGCAGGGCCATCAAAGTGTCCATGGTCTCCCCGGATTGGGAGATAGCGATAACGAGGGAATCCGGGCCGACGATCGGATCGCGATAGCGGAACTCACTGGCCAGTTCCACATCTACGGGAAGCTGCGTCCAGTGCTCGATCGCGTACTTGGCCACCATTCCCGCGTGAGCAGCCGTTCCACAGGCGACCACCACCACCTTGGTGATGTCGCGCAACACAGCATCATCGAGATGGGCCTCGTCGAGTTGGATCCTGTGCTCGGCATTCATCCGACCTCGTAGCGCATCTGCCACCGCTTTCGGCTGCTCTGCGATCTCCTTCAGCATGAATAGGTCGAAGCCACCCTTCTCCGCGGCCGACGCATCCCAATCGACCGAGAAGGGTCTCGCTTCCACCGGCTGGCCGGAGAAGTCGGTCACCTCGACTTCATCCGCACGCACAACGACGATTTGATCTTGGCCGAGCTCGAGGGCATTGCGGGTGTGCTCGACGAAGGCGGCGACGTCGCTGGCCAGGAAGTTCTCACCTTCGCCCAGACCGACCACGAGTGGTGAGTTGCGTCGGGCCCCGACGACGAGTGTGGGGTCCTGCGGATCCATCGCCACGAGCGTGAAGGCCCCCGCGAGCCGGTGGCACACGGCCTGCATCGCGCGCGGTAGATCGCCGTGGACTTCGGGAAGCGCACGGGCCAGAAGATGAGCGACTACCTCGGTGTC
>JBMTHB010000188.1:0-3632 GCA_049435845.1 Candidatus Nanopelagicales bacterium
CGCATATCCGGCCACCACCGCGATCGGAGTGGCTTCGGCCCAGCCGAGGGCGGATACCCGCGAGGTCAACGAAGGGTCGATGTCGTCGCGCAGGATCGAGTCGACGACCAGCGCCTCGAGTCGAGCGTCCCACGCACCGCGAGCCTCCGCCGCGCGCGCGTACACCTCGGCGGCCGAGAACGCGATCTCCCGGGAGTAGCGCAAGGTCGCTTCGCGCGCGGCTGATCGATCCGGTTCGTCCATGAGTTCGTCGATCGCTGACTCCACCACGTGGATGGTGGTGCGCACCAAAGCGACCGTCTGTTCCAAGGAGATGATTCGCGCCAGTTCACGGGGTGCGGATCCGAAGACGTCGGCCGTCAGTTGCGGTGCCTCGCGTGGATCGGCAACCCAGTCCAAGAACGCTGAGATGCCTGCCTGCGCGACTAGCCCGACCCACGCGCGCTCGTCTGCGGACAGTTGCCGGTACCACGGATAGGACGCTTCCATGCGCACGGTTGCGTCGGTTGCCAGGTCACCGGCCGCTGCGGTCAGTTTCGCGGCGAATCGCGATTCGGAGGACTCGCTCACGCCTGACTCACGTGGATCAACCGACGTTCACGCCGACCAGGCTGCCGACCACGTATGTAACCGCAGCCGCACCCACACCCCACAGGGTCTGGCGTGCGGCGCTAAAGACGATGCCTCGACCGGAAAGCCAGCCGACCGTGCCTCCTACCACGATCATGCCGAGCAATGCCAACACGATCGCCAAGATGAAGGCGGGCAGACCACTGAGCAGCGCGTAGGGGATGACTACGACGGATGCACCTATCGCGAAGGCGATGAAGCTCGAGATCGCTGCCTTCCACGCCGAACCGAGTTCGTCCGGGTCGAGCCCCAGTTCCTCGCGGGCCAAGGTGTCCAATGCGGTTTCCGGATCAGACATAATCTGCGTGGAGATCTCCTTTGCTTGCTCCTTCGACAGACCCTTAGCGCGGTAGATGAGTTCGAGTTCAAGCCGTTCCTCCTCGGGCTTCTCGATGAGTTCGCGTCGTTCCAGATCGATTTCGCGCTTGAACAGGTCGCGCTGGCTGGCCATGGATACGTACTCCCCAGCCGCCATCGAGAAGGCACCGGCGAGCAGACCGGCCAGGCCGGCGAACAGCACCACGGAGTTGTCGATAGCACCAGCGAGGGATGCTCCGGCGAATCCCATCACCAGGGCGGTATTCGACACCAGGCCGTCGCTGACACCGAACACGGCTGCACGAATGGATCCGGACTTGTCCAGTTTGTGCCATGACTCGCCTTTGCCCGGCGACATCGCGCGGTGCGGGAACTTCTCCGGCTTGTCGCCCTTGAGTCGCCGGAAGACCGCGGCGTGCTCGCGCTCGTCCGAAGGCATCGTGGAGAGCGCCTCCGGCTCCTGGTCGTACATTCCGGCGTCGGCGCCTTCGTTCGCCTCGAGGGTGTCGAGCACGGACACCAAGCCCAAGGATCGCGCCCGTGCAACGAGTTGTTGATCGTCGGACGCCAATGCGGTGGGGGGCGGGGGGATAGCTACTCCATACTGCTGCAACTTGTCGATCCAGTGCGCCGCATGTTTGTCCTCGACGTCCGCCAATTCCAGCAGCGCCTCGCGCCGCTCCCCGTCAGTGGTTTCCGCCAATGAGCGATATAGCAACGACGCGTTGCGTTCGGCCTCCAGGTACTTCAAGAAACGCTTCGGATCATCGCTCATCGTCGTATTCCTGTCAGCCCGATCCCTCTGTGTTCCCGGCATCGGCGGCGGCCGGGTCGCCGAGTTGGTAGACGTCGATCGCCTTGGCGACCTTCTCCGGTTCGAACGATCCGGAACGAGCGAGCATCGACAACGCCTGCACGGTGATGGATTCGGCGTCCACGAGGAAGTGGCGACGCAGCGCTCCGCGGGTGTCGGATAGCCCCCAGCCGTCAGTGCCCAGCGATACGAAGGGCTGGGGAACCCACTCGCGCACCTGGTCCTGCACCGCGCGCATCCAGTCTGAGACGGCCACAACCGGACCCTGGCGCCCTGTGAGACGTTCGGTGATGTACGGCACGACCGGTGGTTCCTGCGGATTCAACATGTTGTGCCTGTCCGCGGCAAGACCATCACGTCGCAACTGATTCCAGCTTGTGACGGACCAGACATCGGCTATGACACCCCAGTCCTGTGCTAGGAGTTCCTGCGCCCTCAGGGCCCAGTTCACGGCGACGCCACTCGCGAGCAACTGCACCCGCAGGCCATCGCCCGTGCCCTCACTCACCAGGTGCATGCCTCGGATGATCCCTTCGACGTCGCAGTCCTGCGGCTCCTCGGGCTGGGGGTAGGGCTCGTTGTAGATGGTGAGGTAGTAGAAGACATTCGGTGAGTCTTTGCGGTGCTCGTCGTGGATGTCGTATTCGCTGAACTCGGCGTTCGGGTCGGGTTCGCCGTACATCCGACGCAGTCCGTCCTTGACGATGTGTCCGAGTTCGTAGCCGAAGGCAGGGTCGTAGGCGACAACAGCGGGGTTCGTGCTGGCGAGCAGTTGACTGTGACCATCCTCGTGCTGCAAGCCCTCACCATTGAGCGTGGTCCGACCCGCCGTGGCACCGAGCACGAACCCACGGGCCATCTGGTCTCCGGCAGCCCAGAAACCGTCTCCAGTCCGCTGGAAACCGAACATCGAGTAGAAGATGTAGATCGGGATCATCGGAACGTCGTGCGTTGAGTAGGAGGTTCCGGCAGCGGTGAAACTCGCCACCGAGCCGGCCTCGTTGATGCCCTCGTGCAGGATCTGGCCGGTCTCGGATTCCTTGTAGGACAGCATCAACTCGCGGTCCACGGATGTGTACTGCTGCCCGTGGGGTGAGTAGATCTTCAGCGTCGGGAACAGCGAATCCATGCCGAAGGTGCGGGCCTCGTCGGGGATGATCGGCACGAAGCGCGAGCCCATGCCTTCGTCCTTGATCAACTCCTTGAGCAATCGCACGAAGGCCATCGTCGTTGCCACCGGTTGCTTACCCGATCCACGACGAACAACTTCGTACGTCGAATCCGGAGGTTGTGGCAGTGCCGGAGCGCTCTTCCTGCGACTGGGCAGGAATCCCCCGAGTGCGCGGCGCCGCTCGAGCATGTACTGGATGGCCTGGTTGTCCGGACCGGAGTTGTAGTACGGCGGCAGGTACTCGTCGAGCTGGGAGTCGGCGATCGGGATGTGCAACCGATCGCGGAATTCCTTGAGGTCCTCGACGGTGAGCTTCTTCATCTGGTGCGTGGAGTTTCGTGCCTCGAAGTGCGAACCGAGAGTCCAACCCTTGATCGTCTTGGCCAAGATGACGGTGGGTTGCCCCTTCACCTTGGTAGCAGCTTCGTAGGCCGCGTACATCTTCCGATAGTCGTGGCCGCCGCGCTGGAGCGACCAGATTTCATCGTCCGTCCAGGTCTCGACCAGTTTGGCAGTGCGCGGATCGCGACCGAAGAAGTGCTCCCGGATGAAGGCACCGTTCTCGGCCTTGTAGGTCTGGAAGTCGCCGTCGTGGGTGTTGTTCATCAAGTTCACGAGCGCGCCGTCGCGGTCGGCTGCCAGAAGTTCGTCCCATTTGCGGCCCCACACGACCTTGATCACATTCCAACCGGCACCGCG
>JBMTHB010000189.1:0-3625 GCA_049435845.1 Candidatus Nanopelagicales bacterium
TGCAGCGGGCCTTCGGCGCTCGCGGTGATGTACGGCAGGTTGATCGAGGACTGCGTGGAAGACGACAGTTCGATCTTGGCTTTCTCGGCAGCTTCCTGCAGGCGCTGCATGGCCATCTTGTCCTTGGACAGATCGACACCGTGCGCGTTCTTGAACTGGGTGACCATCCATTCGACGATCGCGTGATCCCAGTCATCGCCACCGAGGTTGTTGTCACCGCTGGTGGCCTTGACCTCGACCACACCGTCGCCGATCTCCAGAAGCGAAACGTCGAACGTTCCACCACCGAGGTCGAAGACGAGGATCGTCTGCTCTTGATCACCCTTGTCCAGTCCGTACGCAAGTGCCGCGGACGTGGGCTCGTTGATGATGCGCAGCACGTTCAGGCCGGCGATCTCACCGGCTTCCTTGGTTGCCTGACGCTGGGCGTCGGAGAAGTACGCGGGCACCGTGATGACGGCGTCGGTGACCGTGTCGCCCAGATAGGACTCGGCATCGCGCTTCAACTTCATCAGGGTTCGCGCGCTGATCTCCTGCGCGGTGTATTTCTTGCCGTCGATCTCGACGGTCCAGTCGGTGCCCATGTGGCGCTTGACGGACCGGATCGTGCGGTCGACGTTCGTGACGGCCTGGCGCTTGGCGACCTCGCCAACGAGCACCTCACCGTTCTTGGCGAAGGCGACGACGGACGGGGTGGTCCGGGAGCCTTCCGCGTTGGCGATGACGACGGGGTCTCCGCCTTCGAGGACCGAGACGACCGAGTTGGTCGTGCCCAGGTCGATACCTACTGCTCTAGCCATGGTGGCTGTTCTCCTTCGTGGTTTCCCAGTTGCTGGGGTGTGTTCAGGTCGGGTCTTTCGTGAAGTCCGCCGGTCCAGTGTGCCTCATATGCCACGCTTCCTGCAAATCAGGAGGCATAACATCTGAGCCAGGTGGACTCATAGTGGTCAACGCCAGTCATGGACGGTCTATTCCCAGGCCCAGCCCCCTCACTTGTGATTCAGATCACATACTGTTCCCCGGGGGATCACTCCCGGCAGCGACGCTGGGGGCGGCTAGTAGCGTTCCCGCGTGAGCACAGCCCTGCAAACCGGACTGACGACCGTCGCCCTCATCGCCACGGTCATCGCCATCGTCATGTTCACCCGGACCCTCGCCGGGATGGCCCGCACCTATCGCGGTGGCCAGACGGTGAGCCGCAGCGACAATCCGGGCCAGCGCACCGCCACTTTGCTCCGGGAAGCGCTGCTGGCCAGCCGCCTGAAGCAACGCCCGGTTGGTGCGATCGTCGCCTCCGCGCACTGGATCGTGCTCGTTGCATTCTTCGTTCTGTTCCTCACCCTGATCACTGCATTCGGCCAGCTCGTCAATCCGGACTTCGCGCTGCCACTCATCGGCCACTTCCCGCCGTTCAACTGGTTGGTCGAAGGCCTGGCGTGGTTGATGGTGATCTCGATCCTGTTCCTGATCGCGGTACGCCTGCGCAATCGCCCCGAAGCAGGTGGTCGCAGGTCGCGCTTCTTCGGATCGACGATGTGGCAGGCGTACTACGTCGAGATCACGATCCTGCTCGTCGGTATCGCCGTCATCACCATTCGCTCGCTGGAGTACGCACTCGGCACCGAACAGGGTGAGTCGTGGGCCACGGTCCTCAACTTCCCGTTCACGGCGTGGATCGGCTCGTCCTTCACCGGACTGTCGATCAGCGCGCTTGAAACAGGAATCGCGATCGTCGCGTTCATCAAGATCGCGGTGTCGCTCGCCTGGTTGATCACGGTTGCGCTGCAGCCGACGATGGGTGTGGCCTGGCACCGCTTCCTGGCTTTCTTCAATGTCTGGTTCCAGCGCAACGCCGACGGCAAGCCGGCGCTCGGTCCACTGCTTCCCATCTCGATCAACGGTGAACCGATCGATTTCGAGAACATCGACGATCTCGACGACGACGCCTCCTTGGGCGTAGGCACCATCGGTGACTTCACTTGGAAGGCGCTACTAGATTTCAACACCTGCACCGAATGCGGTCGCTGCCAAAGCCAGTGTCCGGCGTGGAACACCGAGAAGCCACTCAGCCCGAAGCTGCTGACGCTTGCGCTGCGCGAGCAATCCCATGCGGCTGCACCGTGGTTGCAGACGCCCAAGGACAAGCGCGCAGATGCCCATGAGGACGTCCTCGGCATCGCGGAACGTCAACTCATCGCGGCGGGTGACGGCGATCCGTGGGCGCAAACCGACGGCGGCGTGATGAGCCCGGACGTTCTCTGGAGTTGCACCACGTGCGGTGCGTGCGTGCAGCAGTGCCCGGTGGACATCGCGCATATCGACCACATCGTGGACATGCGTCGCTACCAGGTCCTCATGGCGAGTGAGTTCCCCAGCGAACTCAATGGTCTGTTCAAGAACATCGAAACCAAGGGCAATCCCTGGGGCATGAACGCCTCCGATCGCAACGCATGGATCGAGGAAGTGGAGTTCCCGGTACGCGTCTTCGGTATGGACGGTGAGGACACGATCCCCGACGACGTCGAGTACCTGTTCTGGGTGGGCTGCGCCGGTGCCTACGAAGATCGTGCGAAGCAGACCACCAAGGCCGTTGCCGAACTGCTGCATACCGCCGGGGTGCAATTCATGGTCCTCGGTGAAGGAGAGACCTGCAACGGAGATCCAGCACGACGCGCAGGCAACGAGTTTCTCTTCCAGATGCAGGCCATGCAGAACGTCGAAGTGCTCAATGAGATCAAGGCCAAGAAGATCGTCGTCACCTGCCCTCACTGCTTGAACACGCTCGGCCGCGAGTACCCGCAGGTGGGTGGGCACTACGAGGTAGTTCACCACTCCCAACTGCTGAGCAAGCTCGTCGATGACGGCAAGCTCACCGCGGTCAAACCCGTCGACACTTCGGTGACTTACCACGATCCGTGCTATCTGGGTCGCCACAACGACGTCATCGAGCCACCACGCGAACTCATCGGCGATGCCGGTGCGACGCTCACCGAGATGCCCCGGCACGGCAAGCAGTCGTTCTGTTGCGGTGCGGGTGGTGCGCGCATGTGGATGGAAGAGAAGATCGGTACCGCGGTCAACAAGACCCGGGCCGACGAAGCCATCGCCACCGGCGCCCAGACCATCGCGGTCGCCTGCCCGTTCTGCTCGGTGATGATGAGCGACGCCGTCGCAGCCAAGCAGCAGACGGGGGCCGCTGAAGGCGTCGAGGTCCGCGATATCGCCAGGCTCTTACTTGATTCCGTGAAGGGCAACTGAGAGTGACGACGTTGAACGTCGAGGAGCTTCGATCCGAGGAGCTCGTGGGATTACGCCAACCCGTCACACTGGAACTGGCTCGTGCAATCGGTGCTCGTGCTCAGCAACTCGGCGAGGAACGGCGCCTACCCATCGCGATCACTGTTCGGCTGACCGGTCGCACGGTCTTTCAGGTGGCACTCGATGGGAGCACGCCGCTCAATGATGTGTGGATGAAGAAGAAGATCCGCGTGAGCGAGATGTTCCATCAATCCACACTTCTCGTGCAGGCCGAGCACGCGGCCAACGGTGAGGACTTCTTCGAGCGCCACGGCGGCACACCGGACCATTGGTTTCCCGCAGGGGGTGCGGTCTGCCTTCGCGACGA
>JBMTHB010000190.1:0-3611 GCA_049435845.1 Candidatus Nanopelagicales bacterium
GGGGAGGCGTGTCTGGTCGATGAGTTCGATCGAGTCCTGGGCCCAGCGGACCGCCCGGATCTCCGACACCTGGCCTCCAAGTCGGCAGTTGTCCTACAACTTTCCTTCTAGGATAGCGCAAGGAGGAACACATGCCCCCAGCCGTCAAGTCGACCCGGACTCCCCTCGCCCGGCAGATCGCCGAGGATCTGCGACGTCGGATCGTCGCCGGTGAATTCCCACCCGGATCCCGTCTGCCGAGTGAGTCCGATCTGTGCGATCGCTACGGGGTGTCCCGCGTGACGGTGCGCACCGCGGCGAAAGCCTTGGAATCCCAGGGCCTGGTCGACATCCGGCACGGTTCCGGCATGTTCGTCGTCGACTTCGGCGGTCGTATCCGTTCGGGTTTGCAAGAACTGCGCTCGATCACCGAGACAATCGAAGAGCTCGGTCTCAACGCGACGGTTCGTCGAGTGTCGCTCACCCGCCGACGAGCCGACGACGTCGAGCGGGCTCGACTCGATCTCGCCGACGACGAGGAAGTGGTGGCTGTCCAGCGCGAGATCAAGGCCGATGACCAGGTGGTGGCGGTCTCCATCGATTCGATACCTGCGCGACTGGTACCCGCGAGCGAAGACGCCTCGCTGGGCCACGGTTCGGTCTTCGCCGTCCTCGACCGAATCGGCCTGGATCCGACCCGCGCGCTAGCGGAGATCCATGCCGTCCGTGGAAGCGAGCTGCCGATCACGCCGGATTCAGTGGGCGATCAACTTCTCCTCCTGCTCGATCAGGTGCACTACGACCGATCCGGTCAACCGGTTGCCTACAGCAAGACCTACTTCGTCGAAGGTCGCTTCCAGTTCGTGATTCTGCGCACTCGCTGAGCGTTCGTTCACCGTGTTGTGACGCGAGCCAAGGTCGGAACGCGCATCATGGGTGAGCATCCCTGCAGTATTCGCCGTAGCGCCGACTTCTCCGTGGTGTCGACAGCCAACCGCCATCGGAATTTCACCGCGATCCACGTCTTGGCGTACGCGCAGATCCCACGCTCCGGCAACCACTCCGCGGGATCGCGATCGGACTTACTGCGATTGGATGAAGCCGAGACTGCGATGAGGGCGCCGGCGTAGCCGAGGTCGTTCGCAAAGCGCTCGCGGGTGGCTGCGTTCCAACGCCATGCGCCCGAATCCCATGCTTCCTTGAGCGGGACATAATGATCGATATCGAAACTACTGGGGTTGCTCGTCACATCACCGTCGTAGACCGACCGCCATCGACCACCCATCACATCGCAACCGCGAACCTGCCCAGCCTTCCGCTCATCGATCAGCACCTGCTCGCGAGTATTACATCCATCTCCATCGAGATCCGACCAATGACGGAACAGGTCCCGGTCGTAACCGGACGCTTGTTCCGGGGATACCGGTAACGCATCGAGCACCCGAACTGCATCGCGCCGTTCACTCGCGAGCACGGGGCTGATGAGCGCGAAGGACAGACATGTTCCACAAATAAGTCCCCTCACCACAGCACGACGCAGTGGCCCCCCAGTCATGGCTCTACTCTGGCACCCATGCGCGTGCCACGCTGGTCGGAACTGCGGGAACTCGTCGCCTTCGAGAAGCCTTCTCTGAGCGCGAGGCAGCGCCTTCTGGATCGCGCCGCGAGTCTCTCTGACATACGGGATGCAGCGGAGCGATTCACCCCTACGGCGGTTTTCGACTACACGGACGGCTCGGCCGGCGAGGAGTTGGCACTCGAGCGACAACGGCACCTGTACCGGTGCGTGGAATTCCGGCCGACGGCGCTGATCGACGTCTCCTCGGTCGACACCTCCACCCGGTTCCTCGGTGAGCGAGTGGAGCTGCCGATCGGATTCGGGCCCACCGGATTCACGCGGATGATGCATCACGCCGGTGAGAAGGCGACGGCATCCGTTGCCGAACGAAATGGCTTGGTCTTCGTTCTCTCCACCCTCGGCACCACGAGCCCCGAGGACCTCAAGCAAGCGGTGCCCCACGGGAACAACTGGTTCCAGCTGTACGTATCCAAGGATCGCTCGATCACGCATGATCTTCTTGATCGCGTCGAAGCCGCCGGTTACGACACCATCGAACTCACCATCGATACACCTGTCGGTGGTATCCGCCGCAGGGACATCCGAAACGGCCTGACGATTCCCCCGAAACTCACTCCTTCTACGGCAGTGAATATGGCGATGCACCCAACCTGGGTCTGGCACAAGGTCTTCGATGAGCCACTCGAGTTCGCGTCGCTGAAGAACTCGGAAGGGACAGTCGGGGAACTGCTCAGTCGAGTCTTCGACGCCTCTCTAACGATCGACGACGTCGCGTGGCTGCGGGACCGCTGGAAGGGCCACCTTGCAGTGAAGGGCGTGCAAAGCGTGGAGACTGCACGCCAACTCGCGGCCGCAGGTGTCGACGCTGTCGTCTTGTCCAACCACGGAGGACGCCAACTGGATCGCGCTCCGGTACCCCTGGAACTACTGCCGGATGTCGTTGAAGCGCTACCGGATACCGAGGTGTACATCGACGGTGGCATCACCGATGGCGCCGACGCGCTCGCCGCGATCGCCCTCGGTGCACGCGGTGTGTTCGTTGGACGCGCTCACCTGTACGGGCTCATGGCCGGTGGAGCCGCGGGCGTGCAGAAGGTCGTCGATCTATTCCGCGATCAGCTCACGACCCAGATGGCACTTCTCGGGGTGCGCACCCTGAGCGAGCTCACGCCCGAACACATCAGGCTCCGCACTACTCCGATTCGATAGGCAGGGTGATCGTCTCGCTCTTGGCCACCACGTGGGCGTCCTCGTCGTAGACGGTCACGATCTCGTCCTCGACGATCAGGTTGCCATCAGCATCCCTGACATCGATCGTCTCGTCGATGAGGGAGCCTTCGGGCGCCGACGCAACGACGATGTCATCGGTGACGGTGCCCAAGACGTTGTCGTTCTCATCGACAACAACTTCCACCTGGATGTCTTCGCCGATTTCGATGTCGTCGTCTGGCATGCGTCCTCCTTCAGATTGAGCAAATAGAGCTCCAACCTACCGATCGAGTGAGGCAGGCATAGGGGTGGAGGTGCATTGCGCGATCTTGGACACCCAGGTGACCGCTGGCCCTACTTCCGACGCCGGATTCCGTGATGTAGTGGTCGAGTGGAGGCGACCTCGTGCCATGCGCTGGACGTTGGTGATGTAGCCCGGCACTTGGACACGGACCT
Organism: Candidatus Nanopelagicales bacterium; assembly: GCA_049435845.1. Taxonomy (GTDB): domain Bacteria; phylum Actinomycetota; class Actinomycetes; order S36-B12; family S36-B12; genus S36-B12. The sequence continues at coordinate 3,224 of JBMTHB010000190.1, forward strand.
CGACTGCGGCCTGGACGAGGCGACGGCTCGCAATAGGCTCGAGCGGTTCGGCGCGAATGAGATCGACTCCGCGGCCGCACCACGCGTATGGCGCGTCCTGTTATCGCAGTTCAGAAACCCGCTCATATACGTGCTGCTGGGGTCCGCCGCGGTCACCCTGATCATCGGTCATGGCGTCGATGCCGCGGTGATCCTGGGTGTGGTGGCTGTCAATGCGCTCATCGGGTTCATCCAGGAATGGCGTGCCGGTATCGCGGTGAAGATGATCACCGGTGACCACCAGCGGACAGCCGAGGCGATCGCCACTCAGGTTGGGCTGCGCCCCGGCAATGGTCAACATCTTCTTGTGATGACAGGACGCGATCTAGCCACGTGCGCCGAGGACGAG
>JBMTHB010000191.1:0-3574 GCA_049435845.1 Candidatus Nanopelagicales bacterium
GCGCCAGGTTGCGGTGCATCCACTCGATCGAATCCGCATACACATTCGGCGTAGCCATCTCGACTGTTGCCGGCAGGTTCAAGATGACGTTGCGATCGGGCGTGGGCTGCCAGACGTCGGTAACCGCGTTGCAGATCTCCAGCGCGAACTCCAGTTCCGTCCCGGTGTAAGACTCGGGGGAGTACTGGAAGTAGACGTCCGTCTCGTCCTTGATTTCGTCAGCGAACTTCTGACACAGCTGCGCACCGTGCACGGCGATGTCGACGATGCCGGCCTTGTCGAGACCGAAGACCACACGGCGCTGCAGAGTGGACGTCGAGTTGTAGAGGTGGACGATCGCCTGCTTGGCGCCGCGGATCGATTCGAAGGTGCGCTCGATGAGTGCCTCGCGGGACTGGGTAAGAACCTGGATCACGACGTCGTCGGGAATCAGATCTTCCTCGATGATCTGCCGGACGAAATCGAAGTCAGTCTGCGAAGCCGATGGGAAGCCGACCTCGATTTCCTTGTAGCCCATGTCGACGAGCAGTTGGAACATCCGCAGCTTGCGCTGAGGAGTCATCGGATCGATCAGCGCCTGGTTTCCGTCGCGCAGATCCACCGCGCACCAGCGCGGGGCCTTCTCGATGACCGTGTTCGGCCAGGTGCGATCGGGCAGATCGATCGGAGTGAACGGCTGGTACCGAGCAAACGGCATCGGTGAGGGCTTTTGGGAGTTACGGGTTTCGTACTGATTCGCGGTTGTCATGTCTTGCTCCTAGGTCGAAGGGCCGAAGGACCGACCACGCAGAACCTCCGCGACGAGGAGGCCGGTGTCTAGGCCTCGCCGCGGCTGCGAAGGAGCAGGAGCGAACGCACGGGGGAGAGGCTACCAGCGCTGCCCGCCACCGGTAACCGCCCGTGGTACCGACGATGACGCAGACCTGGGAGGGAGCACCCCTGTCGCGCCCACGGTCACCACCGATTTCCGCCGCAGTGGAGCGAAATACACGATCACTAGGCTGCCGCCTCATGAACCGCAAACTTTCCCTGGCACTCATTCCTGGCGATGGCATCGGCACCGAAGTAGTGGCCGAGGCGATGAAGGTGTTGGAGGCCGTGGCCCCTCAGGCTGGCTTCACCGTGACCACGACGGAGTACGACCTTGGTGCTCGCCGATACAACGCCACGGGTGATCTCCTTCCGGAATCGGTCATCGAGGAGTTACGCACCTACGATGCCATCCTGCTCGGTGCGATCGGTGATCCCTCGGTTCCGCCGGGTGTGCTGGAGCGTGGAGTTCTGCTGCCTCTCCGATTCGTGATGGACCATCACGTGAACCTGCGTCCGGTGAAGTTGTATCCCGGAGTTCAGGGTCCGCTGGCCGGTGGCAAGACGATCGACTTCGTGGTGTGTCGTGAGGGGACCGAGGGGCCTTACGTGGGAGCCGGTGGCGTGCTGCGCAAGGAAACTCCGCAGGAGGTGGCGACGGAAGAAAGCCTCAACACGGCTTTTGGTGTTGAGCGGATCGTGCGCGATGCGTTCGAGCGTGCGACTCGTCGTCGTAAGCACGTGACCCTCGTCCACAAGACGAACGTGTTGGTGAATGCCGGCTCGCTGTGGAAGCGGACTTTCGATCGAGTGGCTGCTGAGTATCCGGATGTCCAGACCGACTATCAGCACGTCGATGCAGCGGCGATGTTCTTCATTACCAATCCGGATCGGTTCGACGTTGTGGTGACCGACAACCTGTTCGGTGACATCCTCACGGACATTGGTGCCGCGATCGGCGGCGGAATCGGTCTGGCCGCTAGCGGCAACATCGATCCGTCACGCTCCAATCCATCAATGTTCGAGCCGGTTCATGGATCTGCTCCCGACATCGCCGGGCAGGGCAAGGCTGATCCGACGGCAACGGTCATGTCCCTTGCGATGTTGCTGGATCACGTGGGCGAAGCCGAAGCAGCCGGGTGGGTCGAAGCAGCCGTGGCGGCGGACCTGGAGACGCGCGGTTCGAGCGTCCGGTCAACGTCTCAGATCGGGGATGCGCTCGTAGCCGGAGCGTTGACCTTCGCGGGCAGGTAGATTCCGCGCATGACCACCACCGATGCCGGTTCGGCGCTGTGGGACATCACCCTTAGTCCGTCCACGGATCCACTTCCCGCATCAGAACGGGATGCGATCTTGGAAAGCCCCGGTTTCGGTCGTCGATTCACCGACAACATGGTGCGGGCCAAGTGGTCGGCCGATCAGGGTTGGCACGACGTTGAGTTAGTTGCGTATGGGCCATTGCTCCTGGACCCGGCCACGAACTTCATCCACTACGGCCAGGCGATCTTCGAAGGCCTTAAGGCCTATCGCCATGCCGACGGATCCATCAAGACATTCCGTCCCTTCAAGAACGCCCAGCGTTTCGCCGCTTCGGCTAGGCGGTTGGCGATGGCCGAGCTGCCCGAGGAGCTGTTTGTCGCGAGTATCGAGGCTCTTGTGCGTCAGGACCGGGACTGGGTCCCCGGCGACGCGGAGAAGTCCTTGTATCTGCGGCCGTTCATGTTTTCCACGGAAGTCGGCTTGGGGGTGAAGCCGGCGAATGCCTACGAGTATCTGCTGATCGCCTCACCTGCCGGTGCGTATTTCCCCAAGGGAATCAAGCCGGTCAGCGTATGGCTCTCTGATGATTACGTTCGCGCCGCCCCGGGCGGTACAGGTGAAGCCAAGTGCGCTGGCAATTACGCGGCGTCGTTGGTCGCCCAGGCGGAGGCTGCACAGCATGGCTGCGACCAGGTCGTCTGGCTCGATGCCACGGAGCGGCGCTGGATCGAAGAGATGGGCGGGATGAATCTGTACTTCGTGTACGGATCTGGAGATGCAGCGCGTCTCGTCACGCCACGTTTGACCGGATCGCTATTGCCGGGCATTACGCGGGATTCGCTTCTGACCGTCGCGAGCGATCTCGGGATTCGGGCGGAGGAAGGCCAGATCAGTGTCGAGGACTGGAAGTCCGGTTGCGCGTCGGGAGACATCACCGAGGTTTTCGCGTGCGGCACAGCAGCGGTGATCACGCCGGTCGGTGAAGTCAAATCACGCATGAGTGGTGCCTGGTCCATCGGGGACGGTGGAACCGGTCCGGTCACTACTCGGTTGCGTCAGGAACTGCTCGATATCCAAACCGGTGCCATTCCCGATCGACACAACTGGTTGCACTCGATCTGCTGACCGGCGGTGTAAGTGGCGGCCAACGTGGAATGGAACTTCGACTCTGAGCTGTGGTTGTGGCGAGCGGATGCAGCGTGGCACTTCATCACGCTGCCCCATGAGGTAGCCGATGAGATCGAGGACATCGTCGTCGACCGACGCGGCTTCGGATCGATCCGAGTCCAGGCACAGATCGGGGCAAGTACCTGGCAGACCTCGATATATCCCAGCAAGGAAGAAAGCAGCTTCCTGCTTCCCATCAAGAAAGCAGTCCGGGTCGCCGAGGAACTCGAGGCAGGCGACGCGTGCCACGTGCTCATCCGCCTGGTCGAGGGGTAGGAAGCTGCAAGTTCGCGCTCCCACAGCGCAAGTTCGCGCTCCCACAGCGCAAGTTCGCGCT
>JBMTHB010000192.1:0-3569 GCA_049435845.1 Candidatus Nanopelagicales bacterium
TCTCCACCCGTATGCCTTCCGGCGCGCCCTGCTTCAGTGCCGCCACGATCGTCGCGGCGTTCGCCGCGTTCGGGACGATGAAGACCTCATCGTTCGATAGCCGATAGACGATGAGGTCGTCGACGATTCCCCCGGCGTCATTGCACAGCATCGAGTACTGCGCCTGACCTGCACCGATGCGATCGATGTCGTTGGCCACCATCGAGTTCACGAAATCGATGGCTCCCGGACCGGTGATCCGGACTTTGCCCATATGCGAAACGTCGAAGACTCCGACACTCTCCCGCACCGTGGTGTGCTCGACGACCGTCCCGGCGTACTCGATGGGCATGTCCCAACCACCGAAGTCCGCCATCTTGGCGCCGAGTTCGAGGTGCGCGGAATGCAAGGGTGTGCGTCGGGTCATGCCCGGACCGTATCCACTCCCGATAGGCGATACGCACTCCAGCCAATACTCTGTCGCGCATGTCCACGCTCACCGTCGCATCCAGTTCACCCGCCACGACCGTCGCCGACGCGCTGCTCGTCCCCGTCACACCCGGACGCGGGAAGAAGGTCACCCCGCATGGCTCGGGACTGACGGCGGCTCAGCGCGCCAGGATCGCCGACACCCTCCAGGCCGTCGGGGCCACCGGCAAGGCAGGCGAGACGACGATCATTCCCGCCCCGAGCGGCATCAAGGCCGCGGTAGTGGTCGGAGTGGGACTCGGTAATCGCGACAAGGACCGCGACGGAGAACAAATGCGGCGCGCCTACGGCAACGCGATCCGCGCGCTGTCCGGCAAGCGCAAGGTAGCCGTCATCGCACCCGACGATGACCCCACGACCGTCGCCTCGGTTGCCATGGCCGCGCGCCTGGCCGCCTACTCCTTCGGTGACTTCAAGTCCGAACCCACATCGCCGGTCGAGACGATCGCCATGCTCATCACGTCGAAGGACCTACGCGCCGTCGTGGAGCGAGCCGAGACGATCGCATCCGCTGTATGCGTGGCTCGAGACCTGGTGAACACGCCCCCCAACGCACTCGCTCCCGCCGATCTGGCGCACGCGGCCAAGGATGCCGTTGCGGACCTTCCGGTGAGGGTCAAGATCTGGGACGAGAAGGCCCTCGAAGCCGACGGCTGCGGCGGCATCCTCGGTGTGGGCAAGGGATCGAGCAGGCCACCACGCTTGGTTCGCCTGACGTACAAGCCGCGTGGTGCGACCGCGCATCTCGCGCTGGTGGGCAAAGGCATCACCTTCGACACCGGCGGCATATCGATCAAGCCGGCGGCAAATATGGACGAGATGAAGGCCGACATGTCCGGCGCCGCCGCGGTCATCGCCGCCGTCCAGGCGATCGCGGCACTGGAACTTCCGATCACGGTGACAGGCTGGGTACCCACCGCGGAGAACATGCCCAGTGGCACCGCGCAACGACCCGGTGACGTTCTGACCACCTACGGCGGCACGACCGTCGAAGTACTCAATACCGACGCCGAAGGACGCTTGATCCTGGCGGATGCGTTGGGCATGGCTGCCGAGGAGTCCCCCGATCTGATCGTGGACGTCGCAACCTTGACCGGGGCTCAACGCATCGCGCTGGGTTCGCGCACCGCCGGGGTGATGGCCAACGCCGACGATGCGCGAGATCAGGTTCTCCAAGCTGCGACGGCTGCTGGCGAGGCGATGTGGCCGATGCCGCTGCCCGAGGACCTGCGCTCGTCCTTGGATTCCGCCACCGCGGACATCGCGAACATCGGTGATCGGTTGGGCGGGATGCTGTCCGCCGGGGTCTTCTTGAAGGAGTTCGTGCCCGATGGACAGGCCTGGGTGCATATCGATATCGCCGGACCGGCGTTCAACGACAAGGGCGCCTACGGGTACACGCCCAAGGGCGGCACCGGAGCGGCCGTCCGAACATTCGTCGAACTCGCGGAGAACATCTGTCGGGACTGATGTCCGGCCGCTGAGGTGGCGGTGGGAGGATAGGCACGTTTCCAGCGAAGAACCCACCGACTAGGAGTCAGCACGGTGCCCCAGGCAGATCTCGTCATCCTCGGCGGGGGCAGTGGCGGATACGCCTGTGCCCTGCGAGCCGCAGAACTCGGCAAGTCCGTCATCTTGATCGACGCCGACAAACTCGGTGGAACGTGCCTGCACCGCGGGTGCATCCCCACCAAGGCATTGCTGCATGCGGCCGAGGTGGCCGACGCCACTCGTGAGTCGGAGGCTTTCGGCGTCAACGCGACTTTCGAGGGCATCGACATGCCGCAGGTGAACAAGTACCGCGACGGTGTGGTGGGGCGGCTGTACAAGGGTCTGCAGGGGCTGATCAAGTCTCGCGGCGTGACCTTGGTGGAGGGTTACGGGCGCATGGTCGGCCCCAAAACCATCGAAGTGAACGGCGAGCAGTACACCGGCGAGAACCTCGTGCTCGCCACAGGCTCCTACGCCCGGACACTTCCTGGCTTGGAGATCGGTGGACTCATCATGACCTCCGATCAGGCCTTGACCTTGGACTACGTGCCAGCGAAGGTGATCGTCCTCGGCGGCGGTGTGATCGGTGTCGAGTTCGCCAGTGTGTGGCGGTCCTTCGGCTCGCAGGTCCGCATCATCGAAGGCCTTCCCCGATTGGTCCCCAACGAGGACGAGGCCTGCTCGAAGGCTCTCGAGCGCGCCTTCAAGAAGCGCGGCATCGAACTGTCGCTCGGTGTGCGCTTCGCTTCCGCGACCCAGGACGACTCCGGCGTGCACGTCACACTCGAGGACGGCACCACCTTCGATGCCGATCTACTGCTCGTCGCAGTAGGTCGTGGACCCAAGACCGAAGGCATGGGCTACCAAGAGCAGGGCATTGCGATGGATCGCGGCTGGGTGTTGGTCGACGAGCGGCTGCAGACGAACCTGCCGGGCGTGTACGCCGTGGGCGACATCACCCCCGGTCTGCAGTTGGCGCACCGCGGCTTCCAGCACGGGATCTTCGTCGCAGAGGAGATCGGCGGACTCGATCCCATGCCGATCCCCGACGTCAATATCCCCCGGGTCACCTACTGCGAGCCGGAGGTTGCCAGTGTCGGGCTGACCGAGGCCGAGGCGATCGAGCAGCATGGCAAGGACGCGATCACCGCCTACGAGTACAACCTCGGTGGCAATGGCAAGAGCCAGATCCTGGGAACCGCGGGCTTCATCAAACTGGTGCAACTGATCGATGGTCCGGTGATCGGCGTCCACATGGTCGGCTCGCGCATGGGTGAACAGATCGGCGAAGCCCAACTGATCGTGAACTGGGAAGCCCATCCCACGGATGTCGCCACGCTCATCCACGCGCACCCGACCCAGAACGAAGCAATGGGCGAAGCGCATCTCGCGCTCGCCGGAAAACCTCTGCACGCCCACGCTTGACGCAACCCGAACGCACCCACAAGGAGCACACATGCCGGTCACCGTGACCATGCCGCAACTCGGCGAGAGCGTCACTGAAGGCACCATCACCCGCTGGCTCAAGGCTGTCGGCGACACCGTCGTCGCCGACGAGCCACTCGTGGAAGTCTCGACCGACAAGGTCGACACCGAGATCCCCGCACCCG
>JBMTHB010000193.1:0-3563 GCA_049435845.1 Candidatus Nanopelagicales bacterium
GGCGCTAGGGGTTGGAGCACGGGCGTACCGGACGCCGGGTGTGTTTCGACCCAGGGTCGGTTCGGATCGGCGTGGCCGTGAGCGATGTCGATGGTCTCGTAGCGTCTCCACGCGCCGCGGTATCCGCCCACGACGAATCCGCGCTGCGCGTCGTCGTCGACGAGATCGCACCCATCGAGATCGTCGTCGGGCTTCCTGTCGGGTTGGACGGCCGGGAAGGCGCTGCCGCGTCACGCGCTCGGGAGTTCGCCGCGCAGGTGTACCAGGAGACCGCGATCCCGGTCAGATTGGTCGATGAGCGACTGTCGACAGTGCAAGCCCAGCGTGGGCTACACGCTCAAGGGCGCTCGGTGCGCCAGAGTCGTGACATGATCGACAGCGCCTCGGCCGTCGTCGGGCTGCAGCACGCCCTCGATACCGAGCGCGCGTCCGGACGACCCCCCGGTGAGGTGCACCAGTCTCCATGACCCACATGGATGAGTTCTTCGACGACGAAGACCAGTTGCCGGCATCGCGGAACGCCACCAGCGTGGCGCGGCGGATCACGGCGGTGGCGGTGCTTCTTGCCGTCGTTGCACTCGGCTGGGGCACCTGGTCGTTCGTGTCCGGACTCGGGGGTGGGACCACCACATCGCAGGAATTCACCGGTGAGGGGTTCGGGGAGGTACAGGTGGTGGTCGCCCGGGGCGACACATTGACGGTGATCGGTCAATCGCTGACCGACGCCGGGGTGGTCAGCAGTGTGAAGTCCTTCGTCGACGCGGCCGAAGCCAATGAGGCGGCGGTGTCGATCGGCCCCGGTACTTACACCTTGCGGCAGCAGATGAGCGGAGAAAGCGCCGTTGCGCTGATGCTCGATCCCATCTCGCGCGCCGACAGCAGGCTGGTGTTGCCCGAGGGTCTGCGCTTGGCGCAAACGGTCGAGGTGGCGTCCGAGGCTTCCGGACTGCCGCTGTCGGAATTCGAACAGATCCTGGAAAACCCCGGGATGCTGCCATTGCCGGCGTGGGCCGAGCAGCGTCCGGAGGGATTCATGTTCCCGGCCACCTACGACCTCGTCGGCGACGAGACCGCCGAGCAGATCCTGTCGACCCTCGTGGCGAGGTTCGATCAGTCAGCACTGTCGTTGGATCTAGTGAATCGTGCGGAGGCCATCGGACGTACTCCGTACGAAGTGTTGATCGTCGCATCTCTCGTGCAAGCCGAGGTGCTTCCCGAAGACATGCGCAAGGCGGCCGCCGTGATCTACAACCGGCTGGACGACGGGATGCCGCTGCAATTCGACTCGACGGTCGCTTACGCCCTGGGCATCGTGGAACTGCAGTTGTCCGCGGATCAATTGGCCACCGACTCGCCGTACAACACCTATCAGATCGAGGGCCTGCCGCCGACTCCCATCAATTCCCCCGGGGACGCAGCGATAGAGGCGGCCTTGGATCCGGCCCCGGCCAAGTGGCTCTACTTCGTGACCGTGAACCCCGATACCCGGGAGACCAAGTTCGCCCGTGACTACGACCGGTTCTTGAAGCTCAAGGACGAACTGCGGGACTGGCTCGCGGAGAACGGCTAATGCCACGGGCCGCCGTACTCGGCTCTCCGATCTCGCACAGCCTGTCTCCAGCCCTGCACACCGCCGCCTATCGGCTCCTCGGCATCGACTGGGAGTACACGATCGTCGAATGCACGAAGGCTCAGTTCCCCGACTTCTTCGCCGGACTCGATGAGCAGTGGCGCGGACTGAGTCTGACGATGCCATTGAAGGAGGTGGTGCTCGACGTCGTGCCGGACGTCAGCGACGTAGCTCGGTTAGTGCGTTCCGCCAATACCGTCTTCCGGGCAGGTAGCGCGCAGACCTGGCGAGCGACGAATACCGATATCTCCGGGATCCAGAACGCGCTGCGGGAGGCGGGCGTCGCAACGATCGACACCGCGCGCATCCTGGGTGCGGGTGCGACCGCGCGCAGCGCGGTGGCGGCCATCGCCGGGCTCGGGGGTAGGTCCGTGGCGATCCACGCCCGACGCAGGGAAGCAGCGCAGGAGACCGCTGACGTCGCCCGGGCCTTCGGGTTGCTCGCCAGCGTCAGCGATCTACAGCCGGTAGCCGGCGACTGCGACTTGCTGGTGAGTACGTTGCCTGCCGATATCGCCGCGCCCTGGGCTGACGTAGCAGGCGCCGAGCCGGCGACGGCGCTACTCGACGCCAGCTACCACCCATGGCCTACCCCCCTCGCCGATGCCTGGACCCACTGCGGAGCACCAGTTGCCAGTGGGCGGGACATGCTCGTGTGGCAGGCGGTCGAGCAGGTGGCATTGATGACGGGTGCGGAATTCGACGACGCGATGGCTGTCGCAGTCATGCGCGAGGCGCTCTCCACCCAATAGCCACGCGCGATCCTGCGATGTGGTTGTCCACAGGCGGAACACGCTGGTTCCTTTTTCGCTGCGCAGCTACCTAGCCTCGAGGAGTGGTGTTCCCATTCGACGGCCCGATTGCGTGGTTGACGCTCGCTTTGTGGCTGTGGTTCGCCGCTTGGACCACGGCGTTGACGATCGTGGATGTCCGTGAGCACCGCTTGCCGAATCGGATGGTGGCGATGGCGTTCGCCGGCTGCGTGATGATCACCGGTGCCCAGGCCCTGCTCGCGGGCGATCCCACCGTGGTTGTGGGTGCGCTGGGCGGGGCCGGTGTGGCCGTGTCGGTATTCCTCGTAGGCCATGTCGTGGGCGGTATGGGGATGGGGGATGTCAAGTACGCGGCCGTCACGGGTTGGGTGCTCGGCTCGGTCGGTTGGTCCGCGGTGTGGTGGGGTCATGTCGTGGGCTTCGTGCTCGCCGGCGCGGTCGTCATGGCGGGCATGTTGCTCAAACGCCTGCACCGTCGCAGCGCGGTTCCGTTCGGTCCCTTCATGGGTGGGGGTTCGCTGGTCGTCGGTCTGGGTGCGATCGCGGGCCTGATCGGTTGATCGCTGCCGAACAACAGCGCGTCGACGTGGGTGTGCGCGTGGACCGCGAAGCGCACCTGCGATGATCAGCGCCATGGTGCGCTGGTTGACCGCAGGAGAATCGCATGGTCAGGCTCTCGCAGCGATCGTCGAGGGCATCCCTGCGCATGTCCGAGTGACCAGCGAGGACATCGGTCGTGATCTGGCGCGCCGGCGCCTCGGCGCTGGTCGTGGTGCGCGCATGAAGTTCGAGGCCGATGCGGTGCGAATCCTCGGCGGTGTCAGACACGGGGAGACGCTCGGTGGTCCGATTGCGATCGAAGTGGGCAACTCCGAGTGGCCCAAGTGGGAGAAGGTCATGTCTGCCGATCCAGTCTCGGCGGAGGAGATCGAGGGGCTGGCCCGCAACGCGCCCCTGACGAGGCCCCGCCCCGGACACGCCGACCTCGTCGGAATGCAGAAGTACGGCTTCGACGACGCCCGACCGATCCTCGAGCGGGCCAGTGCGCGGGAGACTGCGGCTCGGGTCGCACTTGGGGCGGTCGCACGCGCCTTCCTGGCACAGGCCGCCGGGGTGAGTGTCATCAGTCACGTCGTGCGCATCGGATCGGCCACCGCGCC
>JBMTHB010000194.1:0-3560 GCA_049435845.1 Candidatus Nanopelagicales bacterium
CCCCCCCGGCCCCCCGCCCGCGCCCCGGGAGGCGATAGTGCAGACCGACGTCTTCGCTCGGGTCACCGCCGAGCAGAAACTCGACATCGTCCGAGCGCTTCAGGCGGCGGGCAACGTCGTAGCAATGACCGGCGACGGTGTGAACGACGCACCCGCACTCAAGCAGGCGGACATCGGGGTGGCGATGGGGCTTGACGGGACGGAGGTCGCCAAAGAAACCGCGGAGATCGTCCTTACGGATGATGACTTCGCCACCATCGAGGGCGCTATCGAAGAGGGCCGGGGCGTTTTCGACAACCTCACCAAGTTCATCACGTGGACGTTACCTACGAATCTCGGCGAAGGATTGGTCATCCTCGCCGCGATCGTGGTCGGTACCACCTTGCCGATCCTCCCGGTGCAGATCCTGTGGATCAACATGACGACTGCGGTTGCTTTGGGCCTGATGCTCGCCTTCGAACCGAAGGAGCCCGGGATCATGTCGCGCCCCCCTCGACCACCGGATACTCAGATTGTCACGCGAGAGCTCGTGCTTCGTATCGTCATAGTCGGCGCTCTCATGCTGGTCGGATCCTTCGGCCTGTTCACTGCAGCACTCGATGCCGGCGCGACCACTGCCGAAGCGAGGACATTGGCGGTGAACGCCTTTGTTGCCATGGAGATCGGTTATCTGTTCAACTGTCGATCACTGCACGAATCGATCTAGCGGATCGGCCTGTTCTCCAACATGTGGGTGTGGGTGGGGGTCGGTTCGACGATCGCCCTGCAAATCGGCTTCACATATCTGCCGTTCATGAACGAGGTGTTCGGGAGTGCGCCTCTCCCGCTCACCGCCTGGTGGCCGGTGGTCGCCCTGGCAGTCACCTTGTCCTTGGTGATCGGGGCGGTGAAGTGGCTGGAGAACAGAGCCTCTAGTCGGTGATCACCAGACGCTGGGCGCGCAGCGACATGATCAAGGCGACGATCCATCCGATGATGGTCCAGCCGAGCAAGAGATTGATCCAGAAGACCAGCCAGTGCGGCACATCACGCACCGCGGCGATCGCCCAGGGCAACATGTACCCCGCAGTGAGTATCGCCACGATCACTGCAACGACTTTGGTAGTGGTCCACGAACGGTCCGCTGGTTCGACTCGCATATCGCTCATGAGGCGAAACTACCGGACTAGGCGAACATCACTGCGCGGATAGCCGCCGTGTGTTCGGGTGTGGAGCCGCAGCACGATCCGACCACGTTCACTCCCATGGCTTTCAGGTCCGACGCGAGTTCAGCCATACCCTCAGGAGTGCCGTTGTAGACGAAGTCGGCACCGACCAATTCCGGAAGACCGGCATTCGATTGCATCATCAACAACACGCCTTCGGGTCGAGCCGGCACCATCTGTTCCACGATCGTGTGCATCTCCTCGAAGCCGCGGCCACAGTTCGCGCCCACCATGTCTGCGCCCATGGCGGATAGCTCAACCACGGCTTGCGCCGGGGACACCCCCATCATTGTGTGAAGGTTGGTGTCGAAACTCAAGGTCGCGACGACGGGGAGGTCCGGTGCCACATCCCGCGCGGCCGCAATGGCAGCCCGCACCTCAGCCAGATCACTCATCGTCTCAATCAGGAAGCCATCCACTCCACCCTCGACCAGACCGCGCATCTGCTCTGCGAACAACTCCTGGGCTGACTCTGGGGTCAAGGTGCCCATCGGCTCCAGCAGTTCACCGGACGGCCCGATATCGCCGAGCACGAAGACACCCTCGTGTGCGTCAGCAACACCACGCGCGATCTGTGCGGCAGCGCGATTGAGTTCGATGACGCGGTCCTCGAGTCCGTGCATCTGCAACCGTGGGCGGCTTCCGCCGAAAGTGTTGGTGGTGAGAAGTTGCGCGCCGGCATCGGCGTACTCGGTGAGGATCCGCTCGATCACGTCGGCCTTCTCGACGTTCCACAACTCCGGCGCGCCACCGTCGTCGAGACCTGCGTTCTGGAGCATCGTGCCCATGGCGCCATCTCCTACGCGGACATCACCGACGCGAATGGCATCGAGCAGAGCAGACATGTACGACCTCACAGATGTTGGGAGCCGTCATCCTTGCACAGAACTTCAGGCTCTGCGGTACATGCTTTCGGTCGTCCATTCATCGTGAGGATCGTCAAGGCGCGCAAGTCGCACTACTCCCCCTTTGAACACCAGCCACAGCGCAAGAACGACCAGGAGTCCACCGGACAGAGCAACGGTCCAGCGTGCGCCAATCTCATCTACGAGAACGCCTTGCAGGAGTCCGCCGATGGGAGCTGCAACAGTGAATGCCATAAGGCGCAGCGCGAGCACACGACCCCGGAACGGGTCAGCGACGATGATCTGATTGGCGGTGTTGCTCGAAGCTATGACCGCCATGAAACATCCACCGAGCACTACTAGTAGAGCGACACTGACTACGTAGTCAGGAGCCAGGGCGAATGCGACGAGTGCGACACCGAAGATCGTGAGGCCGATTCCTGCGATGTTCTTGATCCTGCCGCTAAAGCGAGACCCTCCGACCAACGGAGCCACAGCGATCGCACCCACGCCGAGAGCCGCATTCATGATGCCGAGTTGCACCGGTCCAACATCGAACACCGACTCGGCGAAGACCACGGTCAATGTGAAGATGGGATTGCCGAGAAGCCCGAGTATGAATGCCAGACCAATCGCCATCACTATGCCCGGCTGACTGCGTGCGTATCGAATAGCGGTCAGGAACTGCGCAGTGATTCCCGTATCCGCCGATCGGCGCCTGACACCACGACCAGCCTTCACCAGGAGCAGCGAAACGACGACACAGAAGAAGGACAGTGAATTGACCGCGAATGCAGTGGAGGGGCCCAGGGTGGCGAGCACCAGCCCGGCCAGTGCCGGTCCGACTGCCCGCGCTGCATTGATCTGCAAGGAGTTCATCGCCACTGCGGACTGGAGTACATCGCGCGGAACGAGATCGTGGACGAATGCCTGCCAGCTGGGCAGCGCGATCCCATTAAGGAGACCGATCACGCCAACGAGCAGCAAGAGCACCCACGGATCGCGCATCTGCATGATCCACGCGAGCCACAGCAGACCGGCAACGAATCCCATGGCCCCCTGCGTGACCAGCAGAACCAGTCGACGCGGATAGTGATCGGCGATCGAGCCACCCAACGGGCTGGCAAGCACCATCGGCAGGAACTGCGCTGCGACGGACGCACCTACCCACACCGCGCTTTGCGTGAGTTGATACAAGACGAAGGGAAGGACGAGATTCATCATCCAGCTGCCCACGCTGGACAGCAACGCACCGGTCCAGAAGATGCGGTAGTCGCGGTACCGGAATGCTCTCACCGGTCAACAACATCCGCGCGGTTACGAGGACGCATCGAAGCCACCAAGGACTTCGAGTACTTCATGGATTCCTCTTCACTCCGAAATTCATATCTTCGTGCACTGTCTGGAATCGCTCCGTGCCAGGTGGTCGACATAGTGTGTGCACAGATTACGAACGTGGGTCGCCGGGGGCTCGAACCCCGAACCTACGGATTAAAAGTCCGCAGCTCTA
>JBMTHB010000195.1:0-3532 GCA_049435845.1 Candidatus Nanopelagicales bacterium
ATGAGATCCGTGCCGCCGAGGCCGAGGTGCGCGGACTTCTGGAATCGGTGCCCGAGGACCGCCGCATCCTGGTGACCGACCACGATGCCCTCGGCTACCTAGCCGATGCCTACGGCTACGAAGTAGCCGGAGCGGTGATCCCCGCCGGCACCACTCTCGCCGAACCGAGCAGCGCCGATCTGGCCGAGCTGGTGAAGGTCATGCAGGACGAGGGTGTGCGAGTTATCTTCGCGAACACCGCCGATCCGACCGCGCTGTCAGATGCCGTCGCCGCAGAAGTCGGTGGCGACGTGCAGGTGGTCGAGTTGTTCGTGGGCAGCCTGGGCGGTCCGGGATCGGGGGCGGAGGACTACATCTCCATGATGCGCAGCAATGCCGAGCGCATCTCCAGTGCATTGAATAGCTGACTACTGCGAGACTGCCGCCCATGGAGTGGTTCACCGAGCCGTTCGCCCTTGCCTTCCAGCAGCGGGCGCTGCTCGGGGGTGCACTCGCCGCACTTATGACCTCGGTGGTCGGCACCTGGCTGGTCCTGCGCGGCATGAGCTTCTTCGGTGACGCCTTCGTGCACGGCGTGGTCCCCGGCATCGCAGCAGCCGTCGTGCTGGACATCAATCCATTGCTCGGCGCAGCGGTTGCCGCTGCAGTGATGGTCTTCGCCATCGAAGTGGTGAACCGACAAACCGTGCTCAGCGAGGACACCTCGATCGGTCTGCTGTTCGTGGGCATGCTGGCCCTCGGCGTAGTGATCATCTCCCGGCTGGACACCTACTCCGGATCCCTCACCAGCATCTTGTTCGGCGACGCTCTCGGAGTAACGCAATCCGATCTCTACGGTCAGGCGATCCTCGCCGTGATCGTCATCGTTGTGGCACTGGCGCTGTATCGACCACTCCTGGCCTTGAGCTTCAATGCAGAGAAGGCCGAAATTTGGGGCATGAAGCCCAAGCGTGCGCACGCCGCGCTGCTGGTTCTCATCGCCGCTGCGGTAATCGGCAGCTACCAATCCGTGGGGACGCTCTTGGTGTTCGGGCTCCTGGTCGGACCGCCGGCCACCGCGAGTCTGATCGCTCGCACCGTGCCGCGGATGATGATCTACTCCGCCGTCATCGCGCTATTCAGCGTGTGGCTCGGCCTCACGCTCAGTTATCACCTCGGCACCGCCGGCTCGGCCACCATGGCTCTCGTTCCGATCGTGCTCTTCTTCATCGTGCTCGCGATCACGCGGCTGGCACCTAAGCGCGCACCCCAGGAGGTGGCGCATGCCTGATGCAGTAGTCGGCCGACACGTGGTGATCAGCCGCGGGGATCGCGTGGCACTGAAGGACTCGGATTTCACGATTCCCCAAGGCGCGATAACCGCGATCATCGGCCCGAACGGATCAGGCAAGTCCACACTCCTGCACGCGATTGCGAACCTGCTGCCCATCTCTAGTGGCGCACTGAGCGTGCTCGGGGCAACCCCCGAACTCAGCCAGTCACAGATCGCCTACGTCCTGCAATACACAACGGTCCCCGCCGGCACCCCGCTCACCGTCAAGGAAGCAGTCGGCATGGGCCGCTACCCGTCCTTGGGTTTCCTGCGTCGCCCGAATGCCGAAGACAAAAAGCGCGTGCAGCAGGCCATGGAACGCCTGGACATCAAGCACCTGGCCGATCGCCACCTCACCGAGCTCTCCGGTGGCCAGCGCCAGCGCGTCTACGTTGCGCAAGGCATCACACAGGATCATTCGATGCTGCTACTTGATGAACCGCTCACCGGTCTGGACATCAACTCCGCCAAGACCATCGATGCGATCATCCACGATGAACCGCAACGGGGCTGCTCGGTCGTCCTCACCACCCACGATCTCGAGGAAGCCAAAGCGGCAGATCACGTGATCCTCACCGCCGGATACGTGGTGGCTTCCGGACCACCCCATCAGGTGCTCACAGCAGCCAACCTCACTACCGCCTACGGTTTAGGTTCACTGCACGAGAAGGACGACGCCGCACCGTTGTTCCCAACCGAGCATCACGATCATTCCCACGATCATCTAGGACACAGCCATGACCACTAAGTCCAGCGCCAGCGTGGGTGTCCGGTCGACCAAGCAGCGCACAGCCGTGATCACCGCGCTCGATGAGATCGATGATTTCCGTTCCACTCAGGAGATCCACGACTACCTGCGCCATAAGGGTGAGACAGTCGGCCTGACCACGGTCTACCGGACACTCACCGCACTCGCCGAATCCGGCGACGTCGATGTGATCGTCCGTGAGGACGGTGAGAGCGTCTACCGCAGTTGCAGCGATACCCATCACCATCACCTGGTCTGCCGCGCCTGCGGCAAGACTGTGGAGGTTGACGGCCCTGCCGTGGAGCGCTGGGCCGAAAAGGTCTCCGGCGAGCACGGCTTCACCGACGTCAGTCACACGTTGGAGATCTTCGGACTCTGTGCTGACTGCGCTGGCTAGGACATTGGCGGGTTCGGGACCGCTCCGCCGTATCGGCGGTCGCGAGCGGCGTAGATCTCACAGGCGTGCCACAGGTGCCGCCTGTCAAAGTCCGGCCACAGAGTGTCGAGGAACACCATCTCGGAGTAGGCGGACTGCCAGATCAGGAAGTTGGAGGTGCGCTGCTCCCCCGAGGAGCGAACGAACAGGTCGACATCCGGCATGTCGGGTTCATCGAGGTACTTGGCGAACAGTCGTTCGTCGATCTTGTCCGGGTCGAGTCCTTTCGCTTTGACGGCGTCGGCAATCCTCCTGGCGGCGTCGGCGATCTCGGCTCGCCCGCCGTAGTTGACGCACATAGTGAGCGTCAGCGTGCTGTTGTCCTTGGTCATCGCTTCCGCAGTTTCCAGTTCGTCGATCACCGACTTCCACAGCCGCTTCCTGCGACCAGCCCACCTGACCCGGACACCGAGTTCGTTCATCTCATCGCGTCGTCGTCTGATCACATCGCGGTTGAAGCCCATCAGGAACTTCTCCTCATCCGGTGAGCGCTTCCAGTTCTCGGTGCTGAACGCATAGGCGGAGATGTGGGTGATGCCGAGTTCGATAGCGCCGTGCACGCAATCGAGCAGGCTCGCCTCACCCATCTCATGGCCCTTGGTTCGCGGAAGTCCGCGTTCCTTGGCCCAGCGGCCGTTGCCGTCCATCACGATCGCCACGTGCTTCGGGATCAGATCCAGCGGAAGTTTCGGGGGCTGTGCGCCGGAAGGGTGCGGTGTCGGCTGACGCACTGGAGCCTTGGATCGACGGGCCACCGGTCGATCCTTACAGGTTCTGCGCGCGCTGATGCGAGTGGTCCGGCCAGGTGCGATCGACTAGAGGCAGCGACCGAAGGCCCCGTTCGAGGTGCCACTGCAGGAATGCGGCGATCAAACCGCTGGCTTCGGATCGCTCTCGGCTGGCTGCTTGGTCAGCGGTGTCCCAATCGCCGGAGAGCAACGCTCCCAAGAGGGCCACGGTGAGCGGGCTGGGGGCGGCGCTACCCGGCGGCCGACAGGCCGGACACATCATGCCGCCGGACTGGATGTTGAAGGCT